>JAGLYY010000523.1 GCA_023131935.1 Spirochaetales bacterium
AGTGGATCAGTGTCTTATTCGCTTTGAGATAAGTTTTCCGGTCATATTCTTCTTTTTCATCCATTTTAAAAAGTTGAAGATGCGAATATCCCAGATATAGGGTTATCAGGATTTTTTCCAGGATTCTGCCTTTCTGATGTTTGATTCTATCCAATTCATCGGTAAATTTCTTTTTTTCTTCCCAGGTGGAAGTTGCCTTTCTCAGACCATGTGCCATAAATTCGACCCGGTAGTAATCCGTTATCATAGCATGGAAAATCTGGCTAGCGGCACAGATTACGAACACCCACCAGTGTGAGATCGGTGAAAAGTCAAGATTGACAAAACCCTTGCCAAAACCAATGGCCATGCCCAAATAAACCGCTACCTGAACGGTATAATCGGCAAAGCCGTCTATTACCCTTCCAATGGCAGTTCCATTCTTTTTTAAACGGGCCAGCATACCATCGACACAATCCAGAATCAAAGCAAGAAATAATATTCCCCCGGCAATCATAAAGCTTGTAGCGGTTCCTTGTGTAAAGAAAAAACCGCTTGTTATTCCCACAAGAATGCCTATCAAAGAAACCTGATTTGGGGTAATATTTGTACGGCAGAGCACTTTCACGAATATGAAAGCGATAGGACGCAGAATATAAAGAGTTAAGGTATCATCGAAGACAACATGCTTCAACGATTTTCTAAAATCTTTGAGCATTTTTGCGTTGTATTCAGTGAAATTATTCCCCGCTTTTTTCGCCATATAAAAATCCTTATCTATTCAAATTGCGTATATTAATCACTGGAATAGGAAATATCAAATATAAAACTTTTTTCGTTTTGTTTCAATCTTTTCTCCGGGAAAGACGATTTCAGCGCAAGGTCTTCTTCCCCTCCAAAGCCTCCCGATAGACCTTCAGGTACTCTTTTGAAGATTTTTCCCAGGTGAACCGTTTCATCATCCCCCGGTGTCTCATATCATTGATGCGCTGTCCCCGGTTATACCATACCCGGGACGCCCGGCTGATAACATCGAAAAGACTTTCCGGAGTGAGATGCGGAAAGAGGAATCCTGTGCCCTCTCCGGTATCTTCATTATAGGGATCGATAGTATCCGCGAGACCTCCGGTTTTACGAACGATGGGGATGGCCCCGTAACGAAGGGAGTACATCTGGTTCAAACCGCAAGGTTCATAAACCGATGGCATGAGGAAAAAATCACTCCCCCCTTCGATAAGGTGGGCCGTGGATTCACTGAATTCAAGAAAAACCGATAGATTTGGTATTTCTTCAGCCAGGCAGGATAGTTCTTCTTCATATTTCTTTGCTCCTGTTCCCAGGATAACAAATTGAAGGTCGATCTCCGAACATATCCGGCGAAGACTGCCGGTACCAGGCGCGATAAGGGCGTCGAATCCCTTCTGTTCCGCAAGCCGGGAAACGATACCGAACAGCGGTTTTCCCGGATCCACCTGAAGCCCCGCGGTATTCTGAAGGGCTTCTTTTACAAGAGCTTTCCCGGCAAGGTCCTCTACATCAAAGGAATAGGGAAGGTGTGGATCTGCTGAAGGGTCCCAGGTTTCATAATCCATTCCATTCAGAATACCGGTGATCACATTTGAACGAAGGCGTAATAGTCGATCGAGGGAAAATCCAAACTTCGATTCCTGAATTTCGCGGGAATAGGTAGGGGAAACTGTAGTAATTCTGTCTGCCTGCTTTATCCCTCCAAGAAGAAAGTTTAGATCATTCGGTTTTTCAGCTCCCGGATATTGGAAGCTTTCCCAATCAAGCTGGGTAGTGTGAATGTCGTGGCGGGAGAAGATCCCCTGGTACCCGAGATTGTGGATCGTCAGAATCCCTGCTGATTTCTTAAAGGGCGGGTCCCTTTCGAGGGTTTTCAGGTAAACTGGTGTAAGCGCACCGGTCCAGTCGTGTGAATGAAAAATATCCGGTATCCAATCCAATTCCCTGCAGAGGGGGAAGGGACTGCGGGAAAGGAGGGTAAACCGTTTGTGGTTGTCGGGGAAATCTCCCTCCTCCCGGGAACCATAGATCCCCTCTCTGGATGAAAAGAGGGGATGATCGAGAAAATATACCGGAACCCTATGATCCGGGAGGAGCCCTTCAAAGATTGAAATTTCCTCTTCTCCGAATCCGAGGGGGACCCTCGGGCGAATGGAGAGTTTTGCAAGGTTTTCGGTCGAGATCCAGGGGTACCGCGGCATGAGGACCCGAACATCGTGATCTGAAAGGGCCATTGAGAGGGCAGTAACCATGTCCGCAAGACCGCCGGATTTGGCGAAGGGAACAGCCTCACTGGTAATCATCAGTATTTTCATCAAATCCCCTCATTACTGGTAGTAATTTATTCTAAAGTCCTCTACGACCCTGAACCCAAGGTTGTGGTAACTCTGCAAAGCCGGGGTATTTCCCGGTTTCACAAATAAACAAATTTCTCTCCCTTCGGCTTCAAGTTTATTGCAGAGGGCTGCCATGAGACTGGTAGCTATACCCCGCCCGCGATATTCAGGATTGGTAAAGACGCCTCCAATCTGATCATAGTGGAAACCCCGGGCGTTTGTCCCCGCCTTCGCGACAATCCGGCCATCGATTTTACCAAGCAGAATGAATTGTTCTCTCAAGGACAGTTTCAGATTAAAGAGACAAACCGTTTGATTGAATTTGCCAGGGTTTACAAGGACCTCCTCAAGTTCATAAGCCCTTTGCAGGGGATAAAGCCCTGCAATGTCCCCGCTGGAGGCTTTCTGTACCTTCAGTCCCCTGGGAATACTGGTCCAATGGCACGCAAACATCTTTCGCATAAGGAGATACTCGATTCGGGCGGAAGGTTTCTGTGGAAATAAAGACTCCAGCGCGATTACTGAAGAGGCACAGCCTAATATCGAATTGGGGATACAATCAAGGATTGGGAAGATCGTCTCCGGGAAAGAGGAGGGATGGGAAAAAGCTGGAAGTATTATATTCCCGGGGCCAATGTAAAGAAGATCAGAAATACACTCTGCCTCCTTCCGCAGGAGGACCGTTCCTTTTGAGGATTCCAGGAGACCCCGTCCCCCTGTTTTAATCCTGCTGCTTAAGGTAGTCCATCTCCATTCTTCATGGCGTAAGAATTGTTTTATTCCCGGCAAATCACTTCCTGAGGCTCTCTGCCAACCCATCTTATTCCAGCTCCAGGGAGATCGGCAGCGTTCCTTCGGGGATAAAATCACCAAGCAGAGCGGCGAAACCAGCTTCGTAGGATTCTTTTCCGGTACCGTATACCGCAAGAGCTGAGGAAACCCAGGGGACTTCCCGAAGATATACCGGGGTCAGGGTTGATAAAACAATAACCTTTTCAGGAGATTCCTTGAGGGTTTTCAGGACGGCCAGGCTGTTCGGATTGGCAAGACAGAAAATGATGATATCATAATTGCCCTGTATGTTTTTAAGCTCATCAATTTCTCCCTGCCTTGGTGTATAAAATGGGCTGTAGGAAAAATAAAAGGTGTCGGCTCCAGGCAAACGCCGCTGCCCCTCCCGGAGAAATCCCTTCAGCTGCCCCGCGAGGAGTATCTTTTTCCCCTCAATGTCAGTCAGGGGGATCCTCTCTTCCTGAATCAGAGTTACCGCCCGGGCTGCTTGCTCGAGGAAAAAGCCGTTATGTTCTGAGGGCAGGCTACTGGCAACAAGCTCCGGATCGGGGATAATAGGTACCGCATTTTCACCCCGGAGGTATGCCAGTTTTACCGTCAGGATTCTTCCAACGGCTTCCAGGATCCGGTTCCGGAAACTCTCGTCATTCTTTATGAGCAAAAGCAGGTAATCCCATATTTCCTGATAGATATCCATATTCCGGGAAAGCATGATCATATCATTTCCTGCCCGGAGCGCGGATTCGGCGATCTCCCGGACCCCTATACCAGCTTCAAGGGCTCCCTGCATACGAAGATCGTCGGTTACGAGGACCCCCTGAAAGTGAAGCCTGTCCCGGATTAATACCGATTGAAAATAGGGGGAAAGGCTTGCCGGTATCGTTTCTCCGGTTATTTCGGGATAGGCTATGTGGCCGCTCATAATTGCCGGAAGCCCCTCTTTAATGAGGAAGCGGTAGGGAACAAGGTCCCGTTCCCAGAGTTCTTCACTTGTCGTGTGGGCAATAGGAAGAGTACCGTGACTGTCGCCTGGAGCCCCGCCGTGTCCGGGAAAGTGTTTTGCTGTACAGATAATCCCTTGCTCCTTCATCCCCTGGTAGTAAGCAAGGGCGAGGATTCCGGTTTGTACCGGATCGTCAGAAAAAGCCCTGGGACCGATAACATGGGCATCCGGGTTTGTGTATACATCAACCGTAGGTGCGAAATTCATGTTGATACCGATAATCCGGAGTTCATACCCGATAATTTTTCCCGTAAGATAGGCATCTTCAGGAAGTCCTGAGGCCCCAATTGAGAGATTCCCGGGGGTGATTGAGGTATCACTTTTTACATGGCGTACCCATCCCCCCTCCTGGTCGGTAGCGACGAAAAGGGGAATTCTAAAAGGGGTCGAGAGGGCGGCGTTCTGCAATAATCCGATACTCATGCTTAACACCCGTAAATCCCCGGTATTCCAGCCGAAGATCTTTACTCCTCCCATATTTCTCGTGGTTATCCATTGAATAATTTCTTTGGAGGGGTGGTTCCCGCTGTACCAGAAGAGAAAAACCTGACCCAGGAGGTCTTCATCCCTCATTTTCTCAAGGAGCAACCTGACCAGTTCTTTCTCCGGAATCTCCTGGTCCCAGAAATCGATGGCTGACAGG
>JAGLYY010000524.1 GCA_023131935.1 Spirochaetales bacterium
CATTACTGTTCTTATACGACAGGCGGAGAGAAAGAAAATCAAAGGAGAGGTAACCAATGACAAAGGAGAAGAAACTTAACCCGTGGCCCGATATTTTTTACAAGTTCATGATTTGGTGTTTTAAGTTCATAGATCTTATTTGGAACCCACTGCAACGACATTTGAAGAGGATTACATTAAAACAGGGATATGATGCACTGTTTCGGGAGGTTCATCGGATACTCAAGCCGGAAGGTCGTATCTTTATAGATCCTGAACATATGAAAAAGTCAAGGGTTAAAGGAATTGTGGAAAGTAGGGGACACATTATCCCAAATTGCCAAAGGTACATTTGATAAATGAAGCAAAGTAATATTAAAAGGATAGTTTGTTAGATAAATATCTCTTAGCAAAAATAAATTAAAAAAAGACTTGACAATATCTTTTGAATTTTATATGCTAATTGAGTAATCAATCAATATTACATAAAGGACATAGTATTATGAATGTAAAAAAACCATTAGACAAAAAACAGCGTATCATCGATGCTGCTATTAAACTAATTTCGAAAAAGGGGTATCACGGCGCAACCACATCCCTGATTGCCAAAGAAGCCGGTGTCTCGCAAGGACTTATATTCCACTATTTTGGAAAAAAGGAAGGATTATTTTTCTCTTTGCTAAAAGAGAAATCTGAAATGTTCAAAGAAGAATTTGAAAAAAGTGTTGGTGATGAGAGAAATGCCTTGAAGAAAATAGAAATAGCTATGTTAACCCATGCTCGTCTGATCCCGAAAGAGGAAAAGTTTTTTGAGATAATGATAAAACAAATCAGGGGTTCAGGGCTGGATATCAAGAAGATTAATAAAATTGGAATGCTAAAATCTTATAAATTAATTGTGGGATTGATTGAAGAAGGCATTGAACAGGGCGTGTTGCGAAAAGTTGATGTTGAAACTGCTGCTACCTGTTTATTCGGTATGATGGAATACAACGCCCTACGTTGGATGGTATTCGGGAAAAGCTTCTCATTGGAAGATGCCGCAAAAGAGGCGGTGGATATTTTCTTGCGAGGAATAGCCAAATCATGATTTTTTTATCTCGGCAATTGACTAAGCACTAAATTTTAGACATTGGAGCTTACCAAAATGGAAAGTATGAATTGTTGAAGGACAAAATAATAGAAATTCTGGAAAATAGAAAGGATAAGTAGTATGCTGAAAAAACTCAATAGGTTAGTTACCAGTCATCCAGTGATTACAATAGTTATAACTTTAGTTTTGACTGGACTCTTTTTTTATGGCTTAACAAAGGTGAGAATAGTTACCGATGTGGGGAAGATGCTTCCAGAAGAAAACCCAAAGATAATAGCATTTAATGAGGTAGATGAGACCTTTGGCGGTGCAGAATTCATTATGGTTGCTCTTGAGAGTGGTAACATCTTCACTTATGATGTACTTAGCGACATAGACTATTTAACCAACGAATTAGAGAAAATAAAAGGCATAAGCAGTATCAGAAGCATTATTAATGTGGAAGAAATCAAAGGAGTCGAGGATGGGATTGAAGTAGTGGATTTAATTGAGGAGATTCCTTCAAGTGAAGAAGGACTTAAACAGCTAAGAAATAGAATACTTTCGGATGAGGAATATGCCGGTAACATTGTTTCAAAAGACGGCAAGGTGGCTGCTATTGTAATCCAGTTACAGGCAAATGCCAATAAGTCACAGGTCGTTCATAAAATCGATGAGGTTATTCAGAATGCAGATTTAGAAGAAAAAATATATTTTATGGGAACACCTATAATGGAGGATTATATTAGATCTAATATAAGAGATGATATGAAGCGGCTTATCCCGATTGTCATTTTTGTTGTAGTTATAGTTTTGTTTTTAAGTTTCCAAAACCTGCTAGGTATTCTGTTACCTCTTATAATAGTCATGATCAGTACTGTCTGGGCTATTGGTCTGATGGGTTTTCTTAAAATTCCACTTTCAAATGTAAGCAATATTATGCCGGTCATACTTATCAGTGTGGGCAGTGCTTATGGAATTCATATTCTTGCTCATTATCAAGAGGAACTCGCATCTGGAAGTTCTAAAAAAGAAGCGATAGAGAAGACTATCAGTACAGTGGGATTGGCTGTAGTTCTTGCTGGCATAACTACCGTGATAGGTTTTGCTGCGAATAGTTTTTCCCCTCTGCGACCTATTAGAGAATTTGGAATATTTACTGCCTTTGGGGTTGGAGTAGCATTTTTTATCTCAATAACCTTTATCCCTGCTATATTATTTTTACTTAGGACATCAAGGAGCAAAACCTTTTCAAAACGAGGAAAAAATGCTTTATTGGTGTCGTTATTGAAAAAGGTAGCTATATTGACAACTAAAAGCCCTAAAGTGGTTCTAATCGTGACAGTGATAGTAGGTTTGTTGGCTTTAGCATTTATTCCACGTCTCAGCACCGAGTTCGATTTAATGAGTTTCTTTAAACCAAATAGCCCGCAAAGGATAGCATTCAATCTGGCGAAAGAGAAATTTGGAGGCTCTGATTCAATTCAAGTGGCAGTCAAGAGAGATATTCAGGAACCCGATGTGTTGAAATCAATGGAACAGTTTCAAGATGAAATTAAAGAGACTGGAATTCTTAGTAGACCCTACTCAATTGTAAATGTTCTAAAAGATGTAAATGAAGCACTGCATGAAGGTGACCCTCACTATAAAATTCTGCCTTCCTCCAGCGAGGAAGTAGCCCAGTATCTCCTTCTATTATCATTGGGAGGGGCAGAAGAATTGGATAGAATCATTTCATTTGGTTATGACCAGGCATTGATTCAAGCCAGAGTGGCGATAATAGGTTCAAGCAGTGAAGAAAAAGAGAGAATGATTAAAAATGTCGAAGAAAGCATTGAGAGAAATTTTAATAACGAGAATACTAAGGTAGTACTCACCGGCATGCCTGTATTGGAACAAGAAATGATTAACCTGTTAGTAAAAGGACAACTTCAAAGCTTAGCCGTTGCAGTTCTTTTTGTCTTAATATTAATGGTAATAGTCACTCGTTCCTTTATCTATGGAACATTCTGCACCAT
>JAGLYY010000525.1 GCA_023131935.1 Spirochaetales bacterium
CCCAGCATCCTGACAAAGTTGTTGTGCATTTGGTTACACCTACTTATGAAGAATCAGTTGACGAAGCGTACCCTGTGCCTACTGGACGTCTGGTCGGGGCACTTGTATTTACTGTCGATATAACAGATTTGGTTAGAAGGGCTACTCAAGAAATAAGAATAGGTAAAACAGGATATGCGTGGGTTATAGATAAAAGAGGTATATTTCTCTATCATCCCAAAAGAGACTTTATCGGAGAGGATGCCTTTAAAATCCGTGAGATGAAAAAGCCCAAAATATCTTTCGCCAAAATTAACGTGATCCAAAAAGAAAAAATGCTTAAAGGCAAGGAAGGCACAGGCCGGTATATCTGCGGACGGCACAGGGGGATAGAAACCGAGATGGAGAAATTAATTGCATACGCGCCTGTTTATCATCACGGTGACTGGTCATGGTCTGTGGCCGTAGTATCACCCATGAGCGAGGTGGAGGGTGTTATTCATTCAGTATATATACGCCAGTTTTATATGCAGGGCGCTATAATATTAGCCATTATTCTGAGTTCTATATATGTGCTTGGCTTTGAGAAGCGTTGGTCCAATGCCCTGGAAGAAGAGGTAAAGGAGAAAACAAAAAATCTGGAGAAGTTTTTAGAAGAGCTGAAAAAATCGGAGAAAAAATACAAGACCCTTGTTGAAAGCGCGCAGGACCTGATATTTACGGTTGATGAAACCGGAAAGCTTCTATCTATGAATAGATACTCGGCAAATTTTTTTAATGACAGCCCTGACAATTTAACAGGAAAAAATATATGCGATCTTTTCGCTGAAGAAAGCGCAAAATTACAGATGGGTTTTATTGAACAGGTGTTCAAAACCGGAAAGAATATAAATGTAAAATACCCTGTTAAAGCCGGCAATCACGATTATTGGTTTACCAGCAACTTCGTTCCCCTTAAAGATGAATCCGGCAAAGTTTATGCCTCTCTGGGAATTTCAAGGGATATTACAGAACGTAAGAAAATAGAGGAAGAACAGATATATAATACAGAAAAATTGGCCTCGCTTGGGAAACTGACCGCCGGCATTGTCCATGAACTCAATCAGCCTATGGCGCTGATTTTAGGTTTTGCAGATATTCTTTTGGAAAAAATAGAGCCCGGCAAAAATCATGAAATTCTCGAAACAATAGAAAGGCAGGCTCAAAATTGCAAGAAGATTATCGAGAATATTCTCGGCTTTGCCAGATATCCGGATAAAACCGACTATTCATCTGATGCCAACGTAAGCCTTGAAAGAGTGCTCTCTGTGGTTGAGAATATCCTGGTTACAAAAAAGATAGTTTTAAAAAAGAATATTACAAAAAATTTGCCTGAAGTTAGAGGAGATTCAGCCCATCTGCAGCAGGTCTTCATGAATTTGACCACCAATGCTGTTGCTGCTATGCGAGAAGGAGGGGTTTTAACTGTTTCCACCAGATTAAATTCCTCCGGCAACAAGGTGAACATTATTTTTAAAGATACAGGACACGGTATTAAAAGAGAATACAGGGACAAGATACTTGATGCCTTTTTTACAACGAAAAAGAAAGGGGAAGGTACGGGCCTGGGACTTTCGGTCAGTTATGGTATTGTGTCTAAGTATGGTGGAGACATAAACTTTGAAACAGTGGCTGAAGAAGAGGACATGG
>JAGLYY010000526.1 GCA_023131935.1 Spirochaetales bacterium
TCTTTTTACCGTACATCAAATGGAGCGGAAATTGATCTGATTCTTGAGATCGGAATCAGTAAAATGGCAGTGGAGTTCAAGATCTCCACTGCCCCTAAGGTAGAACGTGGCTTCTGGAATTCTCTGGAGGATCTGAACATCTCTCATGCTTGGGTAATTGCTCCCATTGAAGATCCCTATGTGGTGGGGAACATTCATTATTCTTCATTGGGTGGTTTTTTGAATCATCCTGATAATAAAGATTTTTTCATCAATAAACCGGAAAGGAGCTTACGATGAATATTGTTTCAGAAGAAAAAATCCGTAATGAGTTAGTCCGGCGGATCGCGGAACAGATGCTTACAGCCGCGAGGACCGCCCCGAAGGGGAAAGGGACCGACAACCTTGTACTCCTCATGCTGGATAAAAAAGAGATTAAGAAAGTCTCGGAAAAGCTGCTTGAGATGGTGAAACGGGAGGAGGTCCCACAGTTTTTTGGCCGGGACGGGGAAAACATCCTGAAGGCGGAATGGATGATTCTTCTGGGAACAAAGATAAAGGCGATGGGGGTTTCCCCATGCAGAATGTGCGGTTACGAGAACTGTGACGAGAAAAACCGGCACCCTGAGCAGCCATGCGCCTTTAACACGGGAGACCTCGGTATCGCCATCGGTTCCGCTGTCAGCATGGCTATGGACAACAGAATTGACAACCGGGTTATGTACACTGTCGGGCAAGCTGCGATGGAGATGGGTATCCTCGGTAATGAGGTGAAGATTGCTTACGGGATACCTTTAAGTGTCAGCGGTAAGAATCCTTTTTTTGACAGAAAATGATTGCTTGAAGCTTGATGTTTATAATAGGTCTTGTTATGGAATGGGCAAGATTGCATAAAGATGAACTCCTTAAGGAATGGGATTTTGCAAGGAAAAAACAATCTTTATTCGATATAGCACCTTTGAAATAGGAGGAACATATGTTCTATGACATCATAACCGCTGAATATGAGGATGATTATAAAATAAAGTTAGTCTTTGAAGATAGAAGTATTGGAATCGCTGATCTTTCAGATTACCCGGATCCTGACAATGTTTTTAAAGCTTTTTTAGACATAAATTTCTTTAAGAATTTTCACATTCAATACGGAACCTTAATTTGGGGTAATGGTGAATTAGATTGGGCAGTTCTCATTGACACATTCCCCAGAGGCCCCCATAGAGTTTTCCTATGGAGGATTTTCGGGGCCTGTTTCATCCCCTCATCTCAGAGTGGTCCTCATCCACCTATGGGAAACCCACAGATATCCAGGTAAAAGCCTGGAAACACACCTTCGCCGGTCGGACCTCAAGGTTTATATTCTACGGCTTTAGGATATTTTTCGATTACACTATTTGAATTTTCATTCAACATCTTCTATCATTGACAGAAGGAGGAGTTGCCATGGAACAAGTGATGCAATGGGGACTCGAAGTAATAACCACAATCCAGAAAGTGGGGAATCCGTTCCTGGATACGGTTTTTAAAGGAATTACCTCCCTGGGGAACGAGGAATTTTTCCTGATAGTAATTCCACTCGTCTTCTGGTGTGTGGATACCAAAAAGGGGATCCGCCTGGCCATGGTTGTACTACTGGCAAATTTTGTTAATCAGTTCTTTAAGGAATGGTGGCAACAACCTCGTCCTTTCGACCTTCGGCCTGATGTGGGGCTCATCGAAGTTGAAGGGTTCGGCTTGCCAAGCGGCCATGCCCAGGGGGCAGTGGTCTTCTGGGGGGTCCTGGGAAGCTGGTTTACAAAACCATGGAATCTCCTGGTGGCAATCATCCTGCCCCTGCTTATCGGCTTCTCCAGGGTATACCTCGGAGTCCATTTTCCGACTGATGTCTTTGCGGGCTGGGGAATCGGACTCTTCATTTTAGGGAGTTACCTCCTGGCAGGCAAACTTTTTATTGAATGGTTTCTGAAGCTTTCAATCACCAGACAGGTGATCATACTTGTAGCCACTACCGCGGTCCTCCAATTGCTGAACCTGAAAGACACGATGTCCCCGGCCCTATTCCTGGGGATGTCCGGCGGATACCTTCTCATGAAACTGTTTGTTAAATTCGATGCTTCCGCAGGATCGATTCTGCTGAAACTGCTCCGCTTCATTATGGGAATTACCGTAAGCGCGGTTATCTACATAGGTTTGAAGTCCCTGTTCCCCGGTGAAGGATCTCCCGGATACCATGTTTTCAGATTCCTGCGGTATTTCCTTCTTGCAGTATGGGTGGCTCTTGGCGCCCCCTGGATGTTTAAGATTTCCGGCCTGTTAACACCGCAACTGAGAGAGGGAACCAGATAGATCATTAGCGATGAGTTATTACGTATTCAGGCTGTGCGTAACCGGTCTGCCAGATCATCAATCGGATGGGGTCTGCCCTTTTCAACGACTGCAGTGGTGACTTTCCCCTTCAGCATCAGCCAGTCATCACGAGAGCGGTAGACCTCCTGAATAAACACAAGGCGCATTCTACCCTTCTGTTCCACCTTCAGGGTCACATAAAACGCGTCACCGCTTACGAGAGAGGTGATAAAATCCATTTCCACCCGGACCACCACCGCGTCCTTTCCCTCCCGGTGGATCTCGGCAAAATCAACTCCCTTTGTTTTCAGGTATTCGTGCCGGGTGTGTTCAAGGTAGTTCTGATACACTGCGTTATTCACAATACCCTGAAGATCGCATTCATAATCGCGGACTTTGAAGTCGAGCCTGTAAAGATATCCTTCCATCATATTCCCTGTGTTTGTTTGATTTGCCGTACATAGTATAGATCAGATTCCGTACTTGAAGTCAACTGAAACGAACATTCACGACACTGATATTCAGCTTGCTCACCTGTGGTCACGGGGCTACAATATGATGCATGATCCAATCACACCGATGATATCACCTCCGGAGCCATCCTGCTTACTGCCTTCAGCAGGTAATTGTCACTTGACGAGCAGCCAGATACCGAAACCGGCAGCTATCGCTGCAATGACGAAAAAGAAAATTACCGTTCCTTTTTCACCTAAAAGCTTGATGAAAAATTTAATTTTCCCCATCTCCCAGATAGATTTTGGCTTTTTTATAGCCAAAAATACAACCAACACAGCATAGAGAACTAAAAACAACCCAAGTAATGCCAATCCGTTCATACAGAACTCCTTTTCACAGTTAATTCAACCCATGTTTAATTCTTTTGCTTAACACGGCAAAAACGACCGCGGTTATAGCCAAAACAATCCCGCTATTCTTAAGCACCATGCCCCATGTTGCTTCGTTCAGAACAATGGCATCCATGGATCTATAGGCCCAGTAAAAGGGGGACCAGTAAAGAAGAAAGTGCCATTTATCCGCTAAGAATATTGCTCCGAATATCGAACCTAAAACGGGAATAAAAATTACTTTCATGCTTGCAACAGCGCCAATCGGCTCCGTATTCACTACACCTATGCTGAAACCGATTATAATGCTAATCAATGCGATGCTTATGAAGGTAAGAGAGACCATCCCATAATTGATGCCGGTAAATCCCAGTATTAGCAATGTTCCAAAAGCGCCGATTATCGGTATCACAAACCCGAGGATGCCTTTGCCAATCACGAATTCGACCTTGGAAATTGCCGCAACATTAATTGCCGACAGTGTATTGCTCATTTTTTCTTCAACAAGGCTGAGGGTGATTAACATCCCCCCAAAAACAGAACAGAAAACCACGAGAAAATTAACGCCCTGTTGTTTGAGCGGTGAGAGTTTCCAGCCTATATCTGAAATAACAACCTCTATTGGCAGCTTGATTTCATCATTTTCGTAAGAATTCACCACGAAATCAAGCATCTCCAGACCGCCATGCGATTCGTTTCCCTGCTGTATTATTGTATAGCCCCCCGCTTCCCTGACAAGGCCGAAAATGTCATCCGTTTTCCTGACACGTTCTTTGATACTATCCTCATTGTCCAGTATTTCAACTTTGCCGAAATCTTCCAGGTACTCAATAAAAACCTGATCCATGGTGTCTTCAACGGCAATTTTAATCGTGGCTGATCCTGCTCCGGGGATTATAGCTCTCAGGATAAAAGCCAGTATAAAAGGTGCTATCATGATATATATAATCAGAAAATCACGAGTACCGCTCTTCAAATCTCTCAGTGTAACCGCCAATATTCTTTTCAGCATATAATCACCCCCCTTTAAACTGTAAGTGTTTTCTTAAAGCGATAATTAGCCAGCAGAAACAGGATAACCGAGGCTGCTGAAAATCCCAGTACATTGGTATATATGTAGCCCGTATTTCCAACGTCATATAAAGTTTCCCGGAATGCAAAGAGCATCGGATAAGATGGGAGTATCCGGATTATCAATGGTGAAAATGCAGGGAGGTAGTATGACACAGCTGAAAAAGACAAAATGATGATAATCACATACAACCAGCCCATGGCCTTTACCATCGTATTGAAAAAACTGGCGATGAACAATCCGACGGTCGAACCGAAAGCGTTTGTGGCGATCAGCAGCAGTATCAGGTGCAGATAATTCGCTTTTAACCCGGCCAGGAATATTGTTGCCACGAGGCCGGACATCAGTCCCGACACAAGGATAACCCCTACCTTCCCAAGCAGATAATGCCACACTCTTGCCGGCGTTACGGCAAAGGCTTTTATGGTTCCCTCCTCTTTATCGAGGAAAATATAAGCAGCAATGATAAACAACCCCATAAACGCCGCGTTGTACGCCAGAAAGACGGGAAGTATATTCAGACGAAGTGACAGTTTTTCCGTATCTTCTTCAAGAGTGATAACATTTGTGACGCTTCGGTAATTCGCTGCTTCCGATACAAACCCTGCTTCGGTTGATGTTTTTAAGATATTCCTGAATTTCTCGCCTTCATACCCCTGCAGAATGTACTCATAGACTATCCTGTCGTCCGCCTGGGTTATGACCAGTCCTACGCTGCCTCTATTGCCTTTAAGCTCCGCCTTTACTTCTTCTCTGGAATTCAGCATGATCAGATCAGTATTTTCCCGGGAGAGGGCTTCTTCAGTCATGGTTTTATAGGGTCCCTGCAGATCGATATACGCGTATACATCCATTTTTGGATCAGGATTCTCCGGTACTATAAAAAGCAGCACCACAACGAATATCAATGCAATGCCCAACTCCATATAGAAATAAAAACTCTTAGAAGCTAACTTCATATCTTTCAGAAAGCTGTATAACAGTTTCATACTATTTAAGCCCCCTGCCTGTTACCTTGATGAAGATTTCTTCTAGGGTTGCTTCCTTCGTGTGCATCATCTCAATGTTTCCCGCGTTTACGATCTCAGTTAAATGGGACCTGTCCTTCCTGTCAAGAAAAGACAGTTTTTCCTTCTTCAAGCAGTCCCCTTCTCTGTACTCAACCTCCACCAGTCTTTCACCATATTGGAGCTTCAGGTTTCTGGGAGAGTCGATAAGCTTGATTACGCCATCAATAATGAAAGCAACGCGGTCGCACAGTGCGTCCGCGACATACATATTGTGGGTCGTAAGGAATACCGTTGTCCCCTCTTCTTTCTTCTTCTTGATAATGTCTTTGATCTGACTCGCAATTGCGGGGTCTAGACCTGTTGTCGGCTCATCGAGGAACCACAACTCCGGTTTATTGAGCATGCTCCTGACAAAGGTCAGACGATGCTTCATCCCCTTGGAATATTCTGCTGCCTTCTGGTCGGCAACGTGATCGAGGCCAACCAGCTCGAGCATGGCTTTGGGGTCTTCCGTGGGTACGTCGAAAAGCTTCCGGTAAAACTCAAGATTCTCCAACCCGGAAAGCTTGCCGTAAACGTTGGACTGTTCAAAGGAAACCCCAATCTTGTTGAACATGGTCCTGGATATCTTCCGCACGTCAAATCCTGCAACTGTTACATTTCCTTTCTGCAGCTGAAGCAGTCCGGTCATCACCCCCTGGGTGGTTGACTTCCCCGCTCCTGACGGTCCCAGGAACCCTAAAACCTCGCCTTTAGCAATCTCAAAATTGAGGTCCTGCACAGCATACTTTTCATTTTTCGTATAAGAATGATAGAGCCCTTCCACTTTGATCATTACTTCTCTCCTTCTTATCGCCCTCAGGCTCTTTTTTCAGTCTTGTTGCCTGGTTTTCTGTATAGCTCTCCATTAATAATAAACCAGGTAAGAAGATCTTGGCAAATCAATAATGGGATATTAATCATCCTTCTTTCTCCTCAACATTGTTCTCCTCCTCCCGGGGTTTTTCTTCATTAAGTATTGATTCCGCCTTATTCATTGCGACGATTCCCATCGTTGTACCTAAGTTCATCGTATCCAGTGCTGATGAAGGGAGAAGAATCATTGACCCTTTCTGCCTGATCCCTTCGTACACCATATTCATTGCCCGCAAATGCAGGGCTGTCGGATTGTTTTTGTACCGTTCGGCTGCCTTTTCAAACTTCTCCGCAACTTCGAGTTCGGCGGTTCCGAGAATCACCCGGGACTGTTTTTCCCGTTCCGCCTGGGCCCGTTTACTCATGGCATCCTCAAGAGCCTGGGGGATTATGATGTCGGTAAATTCTACCGTGAGGATGGTGATTCCCCAGGGATTGGTTTTCGCGTCGAGGATTTCCTTTATCTCTTTGTAAATAGCTTCCCGCTCCGAAAGCAGGGTCGAAAGATCATGCTTACCGATTGAATCCCGCAGGGCGGTCTGAGCAGAGAGGGTGACAGCTTCCATGAAATTCTCAACCTCGAGGATGGCCTTTTGAGCGTCCCAGATCATCCAGAAAGCCAGGGCATCAACATGGACCGGTACAGTATCTTTTGTCAGGCTTTTTTCAGCGCTGAAGTCTGTAGCCCGGATCCTGGTATCCACATAGGCAGCTACCCGGTCAAACACCGGTAACAGAAAGAACAATCCCGGCTCATGGACCGCTTTGAACTTTCCAGCCCGGAGAATAACCACCTTGTCCCACTGGTAAACCAACTCGAGAGCAGGAGAAAAAATCAGTCCTAAAGAAATGAAGGTAAAGAGAGGCCAGTAACTCCCGTCCAGGCCGGCATACATCCCAATCCAGGATATAATCGTAAGAACTATCACCACACTCCAGAGAGGGA
>JAGLYY010000527.1 GCA_023131935.1 Spirochaetales bacterium
GAATTTCCGTAATTTTTAATCTTTTCTTGATCGCCCTGACAGAGAGAAGTGGCTCCCAGCTTATCCTTGTATTGAACAGTTGCTCTGCCATCTTGAATCCTTCATCGCAATTAAGTTCAAGGTCATAAATGAGCTGTGTTTTATAAGCTCTGAAGATAACCATCGCATCGGTGTAATTTCCAGCGTGTAACAGATTGATCGTTTTTGTAAACAGCCAGTTGCCGAATGCGGTAATCGGATCATCATCTAAACTTTTCGCATGGTCAAGATACCGCGATACTATAACCATATCATAGCCTTTTTTCATCTTTTGAATCAAGTCAGGTATCAGCTCCGGAATGGAATTACCGTCGGGGCTGAATGTTATAAGAACATCACCTTCAATGTATGGCAGGGCTTCACAATATGCATGTCTGAATCCCGGTTGTTTCTGAACGTACACAAAATAACCGTTATCCTTAGCATATTCGATCGTTCCGTCAGTTGAGCCGCCATCGAGGATAATTATCTGATCGCACCATTCTTTTTTGATACGAGGCATGATAGCTCTCATGCCGTCTATTTCATTAAGAGTCGGAATCAATAATGTTGTTTTCACGTAACACACCTTTGCAGAAGAACTTCAAAAATCTTTCTTTAGCCATTTTTTAAATATCAGCATGGAAACAAACAGAAAAGTCACTATAGCAGATACAAGAACAATATTTTGAATCAAATCTTGAGCGCCTCCGGTTAGAGCGTCCCTGCCAAAGCAGGAGCCAATAGAGGCAAACATTACGGATGGCGGCGTAAAAAAAACAAAAGTAGACCAGAGGTAAGTAAAAAACGGAATAGGTGTTATGCCAAAAAAATAGTTAACGGGGCCCGTCGAGAAAATCGGATTAATCCGTGTAAAAGCAACCGCCTTCCAGCCTTTTTCTTCTATTTTCCTTTGCAACCAGATCCAGGCAGGATTTTGAAACTTGCGATTACAATAGGCGGATGCAATATATCTGGATATCAGAAAACTAAAGACCGCTCCTGCCGTTGCGCCTATGATCGAGATTACACTTCCCCAAACCGGTCCCCAGAGAAAACCGGCGCCCAGATTCAGCGGCAATGTCGGCACAAGAGTTGGAGAAATGAAAATGAAAAGAATGATAAACAGTAGCGGGGCAAGGATTCGATGGGTTTCAAGAAAGATGAACATACTTTCCGGATCAAGGATACCCTGTCTTTTCAAGGAGAAAGCACAAACAACTAAAACAAAAAGCAAGATCGCCATCAAGAGTTTTTTTTGAGAGTTTTTCCTTTCAGAAAACTGTTCAAGCCATGCTTCCCTTTGATTAGACATTTTTGAATAAACCGCCTCCCATCATTCGATATCCTTTCAACAATTCACTGATTCCACAAGCGATCGCCTTGCCTCAAAACCTGCTTCACCAGCCGCTAAAACATGAGTCTTCATACATTATTTCCCTGATTTTTTCCTTTTCAATTTCCGATTATATAGTTTTTTAACTTAAAAGAAACACGGAAGATTTTCAACACATTTTTAAAGTCACTATGGCTATTGCAACACGCAATCACTGCCGGGTCGGGAACCCGTATCCTTTATAATACTAAAGGCATAGTAACAGACAATCAAAACTCCGCATAATCCTAAAAAAATAAAAAAATACATCGCCCATATAACTTTCGGCTCGCGAAATATGAATTCAACTTCAGCCTTTCCGGGCGGGATAATGATTGCTTTGAAGGCTTTATTTGATTTGTAAATTTTTTCTTCCTTTCCGTTAACAAAGGCCTTCCAGTATTTGTGGTATCCATCTGCATAATGCAGAACCACGGGTTCATTGAAATTGTTGTTCAGTTCAATGTTAATTTGATTTGCACTGAACTCCTTAACATGAATCGGAATTTCAATTCTTTCGTTTGTTGACAGGATTTGATCAACATCATCCTTATCTATCTTTATAATCACGCTATTACCATTTTTTGTATCAGTAAATAAAACATCACCTTTGTACAGAAGATTTTTCATGTAATTTTCCGGTTTGTCAACATAGTACATATTTTTGAAGGTCTGCAGTTTCGGAGAATTACATCCCATGATCTTGAGAAAAGCCTTATTTTCAGACAGAGGTTGTTCAATATTAAAAGGCAAAAACTTGTCATTATATGTATGGTAATAGTCATTAATACCATTGAGATGGTGATCCACGCGGAAAATTGAGCTACAGGCATCGAAAAAGAAAAAGGATTCGCTACTCCAATATAGGACACCCCAGTTATTAACTATAACAAGATCGCTATGAAGAGTGTTGGAAACATTGCTGAATTCTAACCACCTTTTATTCTTACTATAATTTTGATTTCTTTCTGCAGAGTATCCATAGTTTTGGAAAGAAAATGTATTGAAAAATTCTTCAGTCTTTAGCTTTGGCAATTGCATATTGTAATATGAAAATCTAAAAACAGACAATTCAGCAAATTGCAAAAGACATATGACGATAAGTATAGTCATCATCGACTTTGAGGTACTAATATTATATTTTTTGATAATTGCATAAGCTGCTAAATAAATAATAATGAGAAGAAAAGAAATTATTTTAAAAGGGAAGATATATTCATCTGCACCACTGAAAATCGGCCCATGATACCGTATGGGCATAAACAGAAAGATCCCCTTTATGAGGAGGATGAATGAAAGTAGGGATGCCATTATTTTGAGTGAAGACATGCATACTTGAAAATTTTTATTCCTGATGAAATAGAGTAGTTGGTCCAAAGCAAAACCGGCAAAGAAAATTAACATTATCTTTGTTAGGGAATTAACAAGGCCTATGTGACGATACAGTTTCATGAAGGGCCAGAAGATATATGCCAGTGTGGCTACGGCACCCCCTGTAGAAAATGATATGCTGAAGATGATTACCAACAATAAAATAATGGCAAATCTGTTGTCCGATAATCTTTTGTATAAATAGTATATTTGCAAGAAACAAAAAACGAGCGCAAAGACACCAATGTACAAGGACTGATCGGGTGATTGCGAAACACCTGTTATGAGTTCTATAAACTTTGAATAACCTACATTTCCGCCATATGTAAGAAATTCGGTCATAGAAACTATTCCATCTTTACCCCTGCCAACATTATGAAAAACTATTTCACCTGCACCGCATTGAGTAATATATTTATAAATGATGAAAAGCGGTATTGAACTGAGGATTAATACCAATGAAATCTTTAATACATTCCTGAGGGTAATCCATTGCCGAGATTGTAGCCAGAATTGTTTATTAACAGGTATTGATAAGCCAAGCTGTATGCGGTCAATAGTATCATCTTTCTTAATTAACTTTGCCGAAACATTTGGACAACTGAAACGATTGAAGAGAAGGAAAAGAATTATGAACAGAAATATAAAAAAGCTAAATACTGTTACAAAATAGGTTAGATTGCCGTAAAAGGACCAGATAACGACAAACAGGTTGCCGAGGAAAAAATGAATCAAGGATCTTTCTGAGAAAGCCTTGATGTAGAAAAATAAGATCAGAGGAAACATATAATACAGATGGAAATTCCACCATATCTGAGATGCCCAGTTGACTGTTCCGATGATTGCAATGACTACAAAGAGTATAGTCCAGCTATTTTTATAGAGTATCTTTGAAAGCAGAATAGATCCAATGATCAGAACCATCTCATCAAAAAAGAGGGATAAATAGAAGAGGTAGTAATAATTGATCTGTTTGAGAAATGGGGCAATGAGATAATAGACATTATTGAGTAATCCGTCCTGGAGGAGAAACCACAGGTTTGTTACAGTTCCCTTGGTCATAAATGGAAACCAGAGAGGAAGTTCACCATTTGTCACAAGCTCATTCAGGAAAATATACTGAAGATGGAGGTATTGAAGGGTGTCATGTCCAAGAGGAATTCTTTTAACAAGTATAAAGTTGATGATATAAAATAAACTCAGCAGAATGATGGAAATGAAAAATATTGCCCTTACTGAAAGAATATTTAAGAACCTGAGTTGTTCCGGTGATGACTCCAAGGAGTTTTTCATATTCATGCTTCACCCTTTATAAGTCATACGTTTGAATAAATTGAATTACGAAGTATTGTATAGCCTTTAATAAGCTCTTTAATGCCCATATCTATAGAAAATTTTGGACTGAAACCGGTTGACAGGATTTTGGCATTAGAAACTATGTAGTCTCTCTTGTCTGGATCTTCTCCAATAGGGGCTTCAAGATAAACAAAATTTGGCAAATGCTTTTGGATAGCCTGACACAGCTCGATTTTTGATAGGTTTGCATCATCTAACCCAAGATTATACGGTTCATTTTTCATCTTTTCAAAATTCTGGATGCCATAAATGAATGCCCTTGCAACATCGCGAATATGGATATAATTTCTCTTAAAATGCCCCTCAAAAACAACAACTGCTCTGTCTGTAACTGCTCGGTATACAAAATCATTAACAAGGAGATCTATCCTCATCCGTGGAGACATGCCGAAAACAGTGGCCAGCCGAAAGGTAATGGAATTTCCTCTGTCTAAAAACAATTTCTCCGAATCCACTTTTGTTTGCCCATAGAGAGAAATGGGTTTCAGGGGCGTTTCTTCGGTGCAATATTTTCCCTTTTCACCTACGCCGTAACCACTGTTGGTCGTGGGGTAGAGAATCCACTGGTCCCTGGAACACAGCCTGACAAGAAGTTTGCTCGCCTCAAGGTTGGTTGTTGTCGTGGCGGTAACATCCATACTGCATAAAGGCACTCCGACTAATGCTGCCAGCGGAATAATAATATCCTGATTTTTCACAAACCGCGCCATCAAGCTTTCGTCCCGGCAATCACCCCTAATTACAGAAAAGGTGTCGTAAGTACAACAGTCCACAAGGCTGTTTTGTTTGAACATAAAACTATCCACAACCGTAACTTCATGGCCTTGCCTTAATAGTTCAGGTACTAATACCGAACCCAAATAGCCGGCTCCTCCGGTAATCAAAATTTTCATTATTTAATCCTCCAATTGTGTTGAGTAATTTAGTATACGCAGCCTTTCATAGACAGGTTTCCGGTCTGCTGGCTATTGCTTGTATCTTCTGTGCACCTGAGCAAAGTGGATATCCCCCATTTCTCGAATTCACATGCTTGTTTCCAGCTTTTTTTCTCGTCTTTCTGCGTTTTCTATTGCCTTTATTATTTCATCGGCAATCACTTCATGTCCTGATCGATTAAGATGGTCATCAAGGACATAAAAATGTTTTTGTTTCAAAATGGTTGATGTGTCCAGTACGATCATGTTTCAGGCATTATTCCTTAAGGTCTGCCACTTCGCTAAGTATTCTTATCATCTCTATATGATTCTTTTTTGCAGAATAGGTCTGGCCTGTATATAACGCTTCCTGGGACATCTTCTGGCGTTTCTCATAATCCAGAAACAA
>JAGLYY010000528.1 GCA_023131935.1 Spirochaetales bacterium
AAAAAAACTCGAATGTTATGAAAGTGATCTTAGATATAATATTGCCGCCTATGAGAGAGAATCTACAATATAAAAATGATAAAATTTGGCCAAACGGGGAATTGGATTCCCAATTTGGCCATTGATACAGGTCTAAACAATAAGCATGAAAAAAGGAATTTCGAAGTCTTCTTAATTTAATGATGTATCGATCACAGGAAGAGGTAAAGGGGTACTGAAAAAAGTAGATTGATAACATTTTGAATATTATGATTCCGGGAAAATATCTGGAATCCGGCATTTAAGGTGTGAGTGTTTTTGCAGGGAAGTTAGAGATGGTATTTAATGATCTCTATCATCGGATCGCTCCTGGTCATAATTCTTGCCGGTTACAACCATATCCGGTCATAATTATAACCGGTTTTATCGTGAGTGTCAAATGAAATGAAATCCAGGAATTGATCTGGATATTTCATTTGACTTACCCAAAATGTCAGGATAACATGGTAATTTGTTTTCAAAGCTGAAATCAAATGTAAGGAGAAAAATATGGCAATTGATGAAATGGAAAAAAGCCTTCGCCCGCCGGCACTGGAACTCAAACCATACCCACCGAAAGTAATTACCCTTGCAAGCGGAGAAAAAATGGTTGTCCGGGAGGCGAAACGTGAAGAGATAGGTGTCCTCCTTGGCACGGTACATCCTCTTATGAGTGTTCCGAAAGATTTCTATGATATTGTTGCTTCCAGGATGTATGCTGAACTGCTTTCCTGGTACTTACACCGGGTAAGCAATGAGTTCGTTTTAGTTGGCTCGATTGATGGGGTAATTGCCGGAATTGTAAACAGCAGGCTGGTAGATTCAGATATCGGGATGAGCTACCACACAATGACAATAAAACGGGGCCTGCGAATCGGGGCGCAGCTTTTTGCAGCCAAGATGGAGCATCATCTTGAAATTCTCGGACAGAAGGAAGTCTGGATTGTTGCTGAAAGTCCCATCGGCTTTAAACGCTGGATGATTGAATATGAACTGGAGAACCGTGAACACCTGTTCCCGGAAATCCGGCATGAACTTGGGGGTGTCCCGACCTATGTACTCACGAGGGAGCTTTACGATGCGGTACGGGACCAGAAAGTCACAGGTACCCGGCCCGCGGATCCGGAACTGTTGAAATCAGCTGAAAAGCTGAAAATGCCGGATGAATATCCTCAAATCCCCGGCTTTAAACGAGGAAAGTGATGAGAAAAGTTGCGATAGTCGGGATCGGGCATACTGTTTTTGGAAATCTTAGTGATTTTGACCTGGTAGATATTATGGGTTTTGCCTCAGCAAACGCTTTGGAAGACGCCGGTATCCTGAAAGACAGAAAAATCATTGATCAAGTCTTCGTCGCAAACATGGGCGGAGGCATTATTAACCATCAGACTGGAATTGCGTCAGCCCTTGTCAGCCGTATCGATCTTGAACCGGCAATGGCAGAGTTAGTAGAAAACGGACCTGCAAGCGGTGCAAGCGCGGTGAAACTGGGTTACATGGCTATCGCCAGCGGAATGGTAGATGTTGTAATGGTTACCGGCGGAGAGCTCATGAGGACAGTAACTGGGTGGAAGGGTACCGATTTTGTGGCTACTCTGCAGCATCCTGAAGCGGAGTATAACTATGGTCTTACCCTCCCCGCTTTCGGCGGCATGTTCACCAGAATGTACATGGAGAAATATGGTCTGACAGAGAGGGAGCTCGCTATGGTTGCAGTAAAAGATCATGAGAATGGAGCGAAGAACCCTTTCGCTCATGTGCAGATTCCATGCACCCTTGAAGCCATTCATGATAGTGAAAACGCTCATGTCATCAACAATTATATCGCCGAGCCTCTGCGGTTGTACGGAATGTGTCCGGTTTCCGACGGCGCTGCCACCCTCATTCTTTGTGCGGCCGATTCCCCAAAAATGAAATATTTCGGGAGAAAGGAACCGATTTATATCTCAGGAATCGGCGCGGCAACAGACACCCACTGCGTTCACAACAGAAAAGAGCCGCTGATTCTTAACGCCGTACGGATAAGCGCGGAAAGGGCTTTTTCCATGGCGGGGCTTACCCCTTCCGATATCTCATTCGCGGAACTTCATGATGCCTTCGTGATCCTTGAGCTGGCCATCAGTGAAGATGTGGGATTCTTTGAACGGGGCGGCGCGAGAGCCGCTATCATCAATGGGACAACACGCATAGATGGATCTCTTCCGATTAATACCTCCGGCGGATTAAAGTCCAAGGGACATCCTTTGGGTGCAACCGGGGTATCACAGATATTCGAACTCGTGAAGCAGCTCCGGGGGGAGGCTGAAAAAGGCAGGCAGGTTAAAAATCCTAAACATGGTATGGCAGTGAACTTCGGAGGATTCGGCAACAATGTTGTGTCCACCATCTGCTCAAAGGAGTGATTATGATTGATTTCAGTATGTATGAACAGAAAGAACCTGAAGTAAATGCCTATAAGTGCCCCGAATGCGGTACCCTCTATTATCCCGCTCCCATGATTTGTCATAATTGTGATGCCAGGAGAGATCCTTCAGGGGTTATTTTTCCTGAATGGGAAAAGGTACCCTTCGGAGGGAAATGCAAACTTCTTACCTGGACCCGCGTATACGCCCTCCCCGA
>JAGLYY010000529.1 GCA_023131935.1 Spirochaetales bacterium
CCTATCCACCTACAGCCTTCCCCCCTACAGCCTTCCCCCCTATCCTACCTAATAGCCTAATAGTCTACAGCCTAATAGCCTCCCCCCCCTTCTTCAAAGGAGATCGCCCCTGCCCGCCTCTTTCATCAGTTCTACAGCCTGTTTCACTAGTTGGCCCGATCCTTTTTTGCAAACAAGGACCTTTCCGTTCCTGACAACAACGATGAGGTCCCGAACTCCGCAGAGGGCTACCGGCAGGTCGGAGGAAACAAAGTTGCCATTCCCCCCTACCTGGAAGATTTCAGAAGACTGTTCCTGTATCTCTGATAGTTCATCCCAGCTTCCAACATCATTCCAGTTGAAGCCTGACTCAACAACCGCCGCTCTGTCGCATTTTTCCATAACAGCGTAATCGATAGAATCTGCCGGGGAAGAGGCGTACAGGGTTTCAATCCTTTCGTCCTCGAGAATTACCCCCCCTCCCGGCGTCTTGCGGGGGTCTATTGAGACAGGACCGGGATTTAAAAACAATTTACCGATATCGGGGCGATGGAGGTTGAGCTCCTCAAGGTAGCGTCCTACCTGAAAGCAGAACATCCCGGAATTCCAACTGTAGGTCTTCTTTGCAAGAAATTCTTCGGCTGTCTTTCTATCAGGTTTCTCCCTGAAAGAGTTGACCTTCCAGCCGGGAGACTCTTGTTCTCCCCGTTCTATGTAGCCATATCCGGTTTCCGGCCGGTCCGGCTTAATTCCAAAAGTAACAAGGAAACCCCGCCGTCCAAGGAGGTCCGCCTTTTCCACATCCCGGCGGAAATCTTCGAAGGGGGTTATCAGGTGATCAGCAGGTAATACAAGCATTGTCTCAAGATCCTGCCCCGCCTGCCGTAAATAGGTAGCGGCAATGGCAATGGCCGGCGCGGTATTCCGGGCGCAGGGTTCCGGCAGCATGAGCAGCCTGTCGCGGTAATCATCTATCTCCGGCAGTTTGGCACACTCATCAATCATCCCGCTTAGCTGCTCTTTCAGAGTTACAATAATCACCTTGCCCGATGGGTCCAGTGAAAAGGCACGCTGCAGGGTAAGCTGAAGCAGGGAACGCCCCTTTGCGACAGGAAGAAATTGCTTGGGGATTTTTTTTAACGAAGCGGGCCAGAGCCGGGTCCCCGCCCCTCCCGCCAGAATAATAATGTGATCAACCACGGATTTCACTCCTGTTTAATCCAATTAGAATGACAATTCCATATCTCTGGGGATTTCTGAAAAAATCTGATACTCGAATTGAGCAGTGTGATAGAGATAGCCCCGGGTATTCAGGTATGCCAGGTTCACTGAGCTGCTTCTTACCCCTGTCTCCGGGTCCCGGGTCATCTGATCGAAGAGGTCCGATGAAACAGTCAGATACACCAATCCCTTCGACTTCTTTTCAATATCGCCGGTCTGATCAGAGAGTTTCATCAGGGTAACCCCCAGGTTATTGTTCACCCGTATCAGGCTCTCCAGCAAATTGCGGTGGTCATCCCGTTCTTCCGGCAGGAAAGCGGGAATTGAATCCCTCGCGGTTTGGAGAATATCGAGGAGATGCAGGTAATACCCCTCCGCGGCAAACCAGTTATCTCCGGTGTAGAGACTATTAGCCGTTGAGTAGAGTAGATTCGGGTTCGTGGAATAGCTGCCCGCGGCTTCATAAAACTCTTTGATTGCCTCCTCCACGTTATCCCGACGGTACTGGATATAACCCTTTTTATAATTAATTTGCCGGGTTGCATATTCGTTTTCCTGTGCTTCCTGGTAAAACATGAAAGCCCGGTCGAGATCCGTACTCTTGTAATAGGATATATCCCCCAGATTCGCGTAAATCTCGCCAAACCTGGGCTCAGCGCCAAGAAGTCTATTGTCTTTCGCGCTTTCATACTTTTCTTTCGCGTTGGAAAGCATTTCCCAGGCTGTAAGGTCCTCCCCCCGTTCATAAAGCAGCCGGCCATGGCGGTTCAGAGTATCGATGTACATCCCAAGACCTTCCAGGGTCAGGGGTTCTATCTCCTTCTCCAGATAGTCGAACTGGGCGGCGCTTGTGGAAAGCGCCCGTTCTTCATCCCTCATTTCCCCGGTTTTTTTATAGTACCGTGCGAGATGATAATGAAGCTCCGGCACCAGGAACTCCCCTCCTCCTTCCCGGACCTCCTCAATCCCACGGAAGAGTACAGGTCTTACTTCGTCGAGATCACCTTTATTAACATAGTACCCGCCCAATTTCGCGAGTACACGGGGATCAACCGATTCTGATTCGCGGGCTTCAATAAGCCGGGCCATGAGTTGAACATTTTCATAATCATCCCGCGCTATGAAATAGGTGAGGAAACGTTCATCGATCTCCATTCTGGCGCCATGGATCTGACGGGTGAAAGCATAGGTATATCTGGCATACTCATATTGATTTGGGTCTTCCTTTGCCCAGGCCAGGTAATTGTCCCCGAGGGCAAGAAGGATTTCATAATCTCTATCATTCTTCCTGTCGAGATATCTCCGAAGTAGTTTCTCGGCTCCGGAATATTCTAAAAGGTTCCTACTCTTCAGGGACGCGAAATCGAGGATTCCCTTTTTATCCAGCGGATAGTACCGAAGGAGAAACTCATATTTTTCCCCGGCTTGTCTGTATTCTCTCTTATCCATAAAACCATCGGCATAACGGTATATCCAGTCTTTTCGCTTCCAGGTATCCCATGCCCGCCTGAAATATTCGTTTGCTTCCAGATACCGGTCATTCCGGATCTCTTCATGGCCCCTGGTGTAAAGGTCCTGAGCGTGCAGTGGGGTATAGATGAACCTGTAACAGAAAAAGGAGAGAAAACCGAGGGCGATAATCGTAAGAGCAACAACCTTAATAATTGGTAGAAAGTTTGTACGGAAGCGATAAGCAAAACCGGCCAGGACCACCTCAAATTCCATACCGGTCCGTTTTTCATACACGACAGGAATTTCGATTTTTTTCCCGATGATCTTTTCCGCTATTTTCGCGATTTCATTGGGGGAATCTCCACGCACAAGGCCATCAACAAGCTGTTTTAATTGATAACCGCTGAGTTCCTTTTCGCCGATTTGTTCTTCGACAATGATTTTCAGATTTCTTGGCAATGAGTCCAGAGTACGCCTCAGGTGCTCGAAATCCTCTTCTGAAAGGGAAATTTCTACAGGAGCTTCCGGAATTTCCTCTTCCACTGCCAGAGCCGGATTCAATTCCTCTTCGGTCAGCGTCTCTTTTACGGCTTCCGCGTCAAAGCCGAAATGCTCTCCAAGATCTCCAAGGTTGAATTCATCTATTTTAAATTCATCCTCCCTTATCTCCCCCTCTTCCTGTATTTCGAACTCATCAGAGATCTCAAATTCCGCTTTACCCTCTGTTTCCTCCGCGGTAATTTCCATCTCCGGGACACTGATCTCTTCCTCAGGGGCAGCTTCATCCCCGAAGCCCGCCGGCTCTTCTTCAATACCGGGGAGGGCAAACTCCTCTTCCCCTGCTTCCGCTTCAGCACCCAGGTCAAATTCAGGGAGAGCAAAATCTTCCTCCCCAATGTCCGGTATGGAAATTTCTTCTTCAGCTTCTGGAATTTCAAAGGCCGGTTCTTCGAAAGATGGCTCCTCAAATTCCGGTTCTTCTACAACCGGTTCTTC
>JAGLYY010000053.1 GCA_023131935.1 Spirochaetales bacterium
ACTCTCCCTGAAGGATCATAGGTATAGTCTATCCCTTCGTCATTGGGATATAACCGCTGTTCAATTCTTCCCAGAGGATCTAACAGGAAGGAGATGGTCTCATCATCCGCGTCGGTTAGGGATGTAAGACGGTTGAGTTCATCGTAGGGCTTGTCTTTGGAACCTTCATGGATGAAGAAAGTTATTTGAACTACCGATGTATGGGGTAAAAGTTTTTGGTCACGCCGATGGGACACGATGTTTATTCCATTTTCAGCCTGAAGTACCATTTTCTGGCATGAAAGCATATAATCCTTCTCTAATTTTCCAAAGATCGATTGGTCTATTTCATTATCACCTGCAAATCCATATCGTTTATGATTTTTGCGACGGCACTGGATATCGTTATAAACTCATTATTGTTCCGAGAAACAATGCTTTTCAGCATTCTCACATATCCGCCACTTATACATTTGATGAAATACTTAAAGAAATCTCGACAACCATATCATCTTTTAAAGTAAAAATAAGAAATGTATCCTCGCCTGGAAAGTTTATCTCTGGAAAATGCCCCATATATATAATATCAATACATCCATCATTTTGACTTGATGTTTGGATTGTCCATGGCTCCCCATACTCCTCAACAATATCGCGTGAGCTGGAACCTATTGTTAGATCATTGCCTATTGTAAACCGTTTTGATGATATTTCAACAACATCGATGCGGTTAATATATGTTGAATATATAATTCTGAAATCATTTGAATAAACTATTTCTATCATTTGATAGCTAGGAGAATGAAAAGTTGCTAACACATTTGATCGGCCATCCTTCCCATATGCCTTAAAAAATAAATCAGCATGCGATCCAATTAGAATGTTAAAATTATTTTCAGAATCTATAACAAACAAATCATTCGGAAACATTATTTTTTCTTGTGGTACTGCGAAAGCTATGACATTGATAGAAAGAATGAATACCAGTATAGAGATTCCTTTTTTCCCCATTTTATTTACCTCCCCTATTCGATAACGACTGACCCGTGTGAATAGATACTATCAAAGGGATCCATATACTCACCATCTTGTTTTTGCGAAAAATGTAAATGTGATCCTGTTGATTGGCCTGTATTACCAACTCCTCCAAGCACAGTACCTTTTTTCACATCATCGTTAACTGACAAATTTGGCTTGTCTTCTAAATGAGCATAAAGCGTTTCAAGGCCTTCCCCATGATCCAAAATAACATAATTTCCATATATGACATCTTTTGTACCAACTTTTTTTACCTTACCATCCAAGACGGCTAACACATTTGTACCTTCAGGTACACCAATGTCTATTCCAGTATGATTCGATGGCTTTCCAGTAAACGGATTTGTTCTACTGCCAAAACCACTTGTTACTGCTTCCTCTCCATAGCCCTGCACCGGCCATATTGGATAATCAGCAGGCAAGTTTTCTGGTAATTCAACAACTTCTAATGTTGCCGCGCTGTCACTGGTGCTTGTACAAAGCCCGAACGGATCTGTGAATACAAGTGGTGAGTTATTAACATAAACGTACCAGCTTAAGCCATCACGAATAGGATCGACTGTCATCCAACGTTTATTTTGAGGTGAATAATGTCGGTAGCCATAATCGATTATTTTGGTCACAGAATCCATACGCTTCCCATTATACCCTATATCCCCGGCAAACTCCAGATTTCCTTCATATACCCTTCCAAAAGCATCGTAGGAAAAAGCCTCACCATGGTTCTTACGGGTAGAATAAACCGTTGATCCAAGAACATCCTGAAAAAGGTTCGTCCTCTCCCGCTGTCCCCGCCATGCTCCACTGAAATTTTCACTTACATCCTGCAAGCTTAGTATCTCTCCGTATCCGTAATGGTACTCATTCAGTGCTTCCAGTGTTACGCGACCGTTGTGGCCGACTTCCTCAAGTCTCTCAAGAGTCTTTTCAAAGCTTAAGCCGTCGTAATAAAAGTATTCATGCCTGGTATTATCATGCTGTCCATGACCGCCTTCAGGTATTGTGCTTGATGAAAGCACCTTTCGTCCAAGTCCGTCATAGCCATAAGCAATGTCGAAGCTCTTGCCTGCTTCAGGAAGGAGGGCTTGAGGATTGATCTGCGTTATACTGGCAGCCCTGTTCTCCGGGGTGTAGGTGTATTCACGTACCTGTACTCCGAACGTTTCAATTGAAAGGTTTCCGTTGGGATCATAGGAAAAGCTTTTCTCTCCAAGCTGAGTAAGCCTGTCACCATCGTTGTAGCTGTAATCCATCTTCCCCCAGCCGTCAAGGCGGTAGTCGATGTTGTTCGCTTCATCGTAGGCGTATGTTTCCTGCCAGAACCGGTTTCCGTAGAAATCAAGATAGGTGGAATCCTCAGCAATAGTTTCATACAGTTCATTAAGAT
>JAGLYY010000530.1 GCA_023131935.1 Spirochaetales bacterium
CCGGTTCTTCGGAGACCGGTTCTTCCGCGGGAGTCAGAAAATCTTCTTCGGTGATACCAAATACATCCTCAACACTTGGTTCCTCAAATTCCACATCTTCAAACCCCAGAGCCTCTGCATCGACATCCGGGGCTTTCGGCGCTTCCGGCTGTTCTTCAGAAATTGGTTTTTCCGGTGGGATATCCATCTCTATCCCCGAAAGAAGTTCACTCAGGTCCTGAGAGAGCCCCTCCTCGGGGGGAGCTACATCCTCCAGCAGCTCGCCCCTTTCCGCGAGGATAGAGAGCTCGTTGCCGAGGGAGTTGAGATCAGCTTTAAATTTTACTATGTCCTCGAGTCTGGGCATATTTAGTGCTACCTTCCTCAAATTTCGGAATTATTGAAGGGCTTTCTTAAGGAATTCCGCCCCAACTCCCTTTCCCTGTTAAGGATTCACCACTTCTTTACCGAAATTATAACAGAACTATGAAATTTCTCATATCCTTCATTATTTGTGTTGCCGCGTGTGTCTCACCAATCACCTCTCAGGAAAGCTATCCGGTACAGCTGCACCTGAAGCTTCTTGGGCTCAAAGAACCGGCAGCTCCTGAACGATTCGAGGACAAGGCCATCTTCAGTTATAAACCTCCAAGACCGGTCCGTTTTACAGGAGCGGTGTTTTCACATGAAAACTACGAGGTTCTTCACAGTTTTCAAAGGAATTCTCATGGGATCTATTTTCTGGTACTCCTCATCCCCCGGGAGGCTGAATCCATTAAATACCGGATTGTGACAGACGGCCTCTGGATGACGGATCCAATGAACCCCGACACTATCCGGGACAACCAGGGGATTAAACTTTCACGCTACATCCTGCCGGAAAAATCAGAGGCCCCCCTAGAAAGTCCGGGTTTCAGCCGTGATGGAATCGTTACCTTCAGATACCGGGGGAGCAGGGAGTCCTTTGTGAGTCTTGCCGGCAGTTTTAATAACTGGGACCCATTCCTTCATCCAATGGAGTGGAATTCCGCCGGATATTTCGAGATAACTCTCCGGCTCCCTCCCGGGGTCTATTCCTACCAGTTTGTTGACAATGGGATCTGCATTCCCGATCCGAAGAATCCACGGAAACTGGTTACCCGGGAAAATGTATTTGTCTCCCCCCTTGAAGTCCCGGTTACCGTTCGGGAAGGGTAATAACAACCACCTCCTGGGTTGACCAGCCCGGAGCTTCCGAGATAACTTTCAGAGAACCATCCTCAAGCATAATCGCGCTTGAAACACCTTCCCAGAGAAGATCAAGAAAACTACCGGTCAGACAAACGGTCATCCCGTAGGGGACCCCGGAGCTGAGGATTCGCTCCGGTAATGCTTTTTGAAATAACTCCTCTTCCTCCTGTGTAAAGGGTGCTCCGTTTGCCTTAATATCGATCCAGAGATCCGCCCCCAGCAATTGTTCCTCCAAGGCAGGGAAAAAAGTATCCCGGCAAATGGAAAAACCGATCGAAAGTCCATCCAAAGAAACCGTACGGGGTTCATTCCTGTCGCCGGGAGATATCTCAAGAATATTTATCTCAAAATCGGTGAGGTAAACCTTGTCCTGAATGTAGAGCAGTTCACCGTCCCTCCCGAAAAGCATCCCCCGGTTCTTCAACTTCCCCTGTTCATCCTTCAGGAAGACCGAACCGGGCAGAATGAATACTCCATGTTTGGAGGCGATTCGGGACCACAGACCTGTCCAGTAACTCTCAACTCTCTCCGATTCACGGATAAAAAGATCGCCGGGACACTCCATTGCCGGCCTTTTCGCTGCCAGTATTTCAAAAGCTTCCTCATAATTTGACGCGGTCAGAATCTCTGGAAGATAGGGGATGAGAGAAAGAAAGACCCCTGAGTATTCCGGCAATACAATGAGGTCGGGATGATATATATCGTCAAGCAGAGCGATGAGCGCCGACATTTCCCGGGCAAACACCTCCTCCGTCTGATAAAGTTCCGGTGAGACGGATAATTGAATTCCCACTACCGTGAAATTATTTTCATCATGCGCGCCGGTCCCGGCGGAAAGACATCCGAAGAGAAGGGAGAGCATTAAAACCAGCAGGAAAAGATTTTTTAGAGTAATTCTCATTTTCACCTGACTTATTGATACAACCGGAGGAAGGCTGTAGGCTATTAGACTGTAGACTATTAGGGTTTACGCATTGATCGA
>JAGLYY010000531.1 GCA_023131935.1 Spirochaetales bacterium
ATTGCCTAACCGATGCAGATTATCTTCTCGTTCTTCCTCATCAGGCCACCATTCGAGCCATTTGCTCTTCATAGGAGGCGTCTGAGGGAGGACGTGCTCTACTGAAATAATGGGAAAACTGTAGCTTGCCTCTCCCTCAGTCAAGGCCTCATCGAGCCGGAGCAGGACAGGGACCCTTATTTTTACAACCTTGTAAATATCACCGTCTAATGCCGTGATAACCTTACCTTGCTCACTTGATGTGAGTTGCAAGGGGGAATCATCGTTAAAAACATCCTCGTCATCTTGAATTGACTTAATCAGCCTTCCGTAGCGTTCCAGCCGGTAATTGATGTCTGCCCTGATTATCATCATACTTGCAGCAAGCCTCTCAAGCTTCTGAAGGAATCTTAATACTTTTCTGGTTTTGTTCCGATTGAGGGTCATATAGAGAATTGCCGGCGGCTGCCAATCAAAGTTGTCAATACGATTGAGGTATGTGAGGTACCTGTTTATCTCATCAACCCGTTTGGTCCCTTCAAAGCTCGCGTTGGCAATCTGATCAAAAGCCTCGCCCATCGGAATAAGGATGTCATCAATGAAAGGTTTTGGCTTTTTGGTCGGGTTGACAAATTCCCTGAACTCCTGCAAGACGGTCGCCCGGAGTTTTTTTCTTGCATGAATCATCCTGATATGGGCAAAGAGGTCACTAAAAGGATCTCTACCCAGCTGCTCCTCAAGCTCTTCCCATTTCTGGGTGTAGTCTTCCTCGGAGGCTTTGCCGATCTTCCCTATAATTTCAGCCTTGAGGATATCCGTCAGGGACAGGTCAAGCCCCCTGTCATTGAGAACCGAGAAAATACGAAAAGCAGAATCAAGGTCAGGAGTTGAAACGATTACAAGATAGCACTGCCGCGTTATGTATTTTGCCAGTGTAAGCCGATGTTCATCTTTAAGCTTCTTCAATTTGGAAATGAAAAGAAGCGCATTCTCGCGGATATTCTTGCAGCTTTCCGGTAGATGCTCATCAAGGTCATCTAACTCATCAATGCCATCTTCATCCTGGATGTACTTCTGGAAAAAGTCTTGGTCTCTTTGACGAATCATGAGCCGATATCGGTTTGGAGTGTCAAGAATTGAATCGCCTTTCTCGTAAATCCTTTTTGATATGTCCAAGGCCTGTTTTTTCCCTACGAGAGACCTGACAGCGGACAGCAATATCGTCAGGGTCACAAGCCGCTGCTGACCATCGACAATCTGAGCATCCGGATCATTTTCTTCCTTGATTAGGACGACGCTTCCAAGAAAATAGGGATTGAGATCCTTGATGGGCCTTTTGCCGTTTTCCATAGCAGTGAGCAGGTCATCAAACAATTCCGAAGCCTCTTCGGTTGTCCAGGCATAAGGCCGTTGGTAGTTTGGTATCGTGAACGCATAATCATCGCTGAATATTTTGGCGATTGGACGTTCAGTTCCCTGGATGGTTGGTGGGCTCATAATGACCTCCTTCCTTAAGATCAGAGACAAGAATCGTGTGTTTTGAAGTTAATTCTTTGGATTAATTTGCCTTCATACCATACTTTTAGTGAAAATCCAAAGCCTTTGAAATTTCGGCGGTGTCCTAATTAGCCATCCTGCTTAATTTTGGCACGATAATTGATGATAATTGATAGAGAGAAAGTGTTCCCATCGTTCTAATAGCGCATCAAATATTTTTTCCTATTTACCAAAAAAATCGCTTGACAGATACCAATATTTTTGATTTACTCTATACAAAAAGGATCGGAGGTATCAAACATTATGAACAAAGCACACAATATCATTAATAAATTTGGTGGTCAAAGTGCTCTTGCACAATTGATTGGCAAAGGACAAAGCACCGTCCAGTATTGGGCAAAATCTGGTCGAATACCAGCAAAGTGGCAATCCGAGTTAATAAAACTTGCCAAAGAAAATAGTATACATCTTGCTCCGTCTGATTTTATCGACTCTGCCTGGGCGGTAGCTGTAGCCAATGAATCTGAGGATATTGATCAAACCCCCAAAGCAACTCATTGGGGTGATCTTAGTATCGGAGATACCTTGCTTCCGTGCTATGTCCTTGATACAGGAGAAAGGGTTTTCAGCTTAAAGGGTGTTGTGGTGGGCCTAATTGGAACTGAGGGTGGCCAGCTTGCAGAATACATAAAGGTTAAAGCAATAAAACCCTTTCTTTCCAAAGAGTTAACCCCTGCAGAAAATGATACCATTCCAGCCCTTATTAAATTTGATACTGGTGGAAAAGCTTTTGGAAAATATGGATGGGGATTGCCGGTTGAAAAGTTTATTGATCTTTGTGAGGCATATTCAAAAGCTGCTGAGGCCGCAGAGATAGAAGGGTCTTCTTTGTCACAAAGACAACGACAAACCGCATTTAATGCGGCACGGTTTTTACGGGCATCCGCGAAGGTTGGCATTATCGCACTTGTTGATGAAGTAACCGGATACCAGTATGACAGGGAACAAGACTCACTGCAATTTAAAATCAAACTTTACCTTG
>JAGLYY010000532.1 GCA_023131935.1 Spirochaetales bacterium
TCTGCAAGAATCTTTACGTAAGTGGGAGGATCGTGGAGTTCAATAATCTTTGTCAGTTTATGAGGTGGTGTTCTTGTTACAGGTTGTGTTGGGCTTTCAGTTCCTGCTATTTCTCCTAGCGGACCTCCCACAGCTTCAGTAGCCTGAAATCCGTAGAAACGGAGTATTTTAGCAACTTCGCTTCTCATGATCTTCTCCGCTTCCTCATCTTTTTCTTTGAGCGTAAAGTTCTTCGCTTCTTCATTTAGAATCTTCAGTTGGTCGTCTGTTCGAAGGGCTTTGATGAGTTCATCCTCAATCAGCTTGTAAACCTCACTTTTTCGAACATCCTCGCGACTGGAAGTAAACAGATTCCTTTTTGCTCGGTGTGTGAGGTTATTACAATCAAGATGAATTATCAGCCTATGAACAAGATAAGGTAATTCTGCTTGATTCTTGATCAACGAGACCGCTAATTCCGCATGACTCTGACCGTTAAGCGTGAGGATTATAGGTCGCTTGTGATCAACGTAAGCTCGTGATGGGTGCCTCTCTTTTTCACTTTGCTCTAAAGCCCAATACTCGATTCCAATGTTTCCGAAGTCGCCAAGTTCAACATGATATAATGGAACGTTATGCGCGAGATTTGGTCCTCGCTCATCACTTTCATCTAAAGCTCCATTGAGAGCGTTTCGAGAACCCTTTATTACTCTTCTGTAGTTATGAATTTTGTTTTCGAGAAATAGAGGGATTATTGGATCGAACAGAGCATGTTGAAGCAGACCATAAACACTTGCTGGCCCTAAGGCACCTACATATGAGGAAAGATCATAACCAAAATGCTTGACAATTGTTCCTTTTGGGAATTTTTCGAGTGGCAAATCCACCTCGAAGAGCCTGTCATCGAGTGTAAGATATACATATCGTCCGTGTTTGTACAACTCAGGAGGAAGATCTTCATAGAATACTACAGTAAAGCCAACCTTTGGAATATGAAAAGAATCTGAATTTAGACGGCTGGCTATCAAAGAATAAGTACAAGACGCGAAAGTGCTGGAACCACCTTGTCCATAAGCGCCTGCTAGATATAGCTTTTGTAGTTTGTTTGTCTCTCCGAGGCTCAGAATAGACATGGACATCTGATTCACCGGTATACCAATGCCTGTATCTTGGATTTGAACTGTTTTGTGAAACTTGTCATCACCATCTTCTATCGCCACTATTACAGATTTTGATAGTTCTCTCCTCTGTACGCGGCTTAGTTCATATAACCCATGTGAAGGTATATCCAGCCAAGCTCTTGCGGCTTCCCTCGGATTTCTGCACTCTGGAATTCCTTTGTGTCTGAGATGTTCAAATTCTAGAACAGCATCCATTCCATTTGTTACTCTTTCAACAATACCTCTCCCTGAATCTCTGTTGATTTCAATTGTCCCTCGATTATTATCACGATTACCAATTGGTACTAACGTAATTCGATCTCCGAACTCTGTGCGTATGTTTTGAACTAAAACATCAACTTCGGCAGAGGTTCTTGCTTCCAACAGCTTTATTAAGATTTCTTCCTCATTCATTTAATTCCCCCTCTGGAAGTATTCCCGATATGTTAACCTCAATGCCATTTCTGACGAATCTTCCGATGGATCCCTTTGCATACTCTATGTTTGGCTCTATAGAGATCCAGCGTCTTCTTAATTTTTCGGCTACTGCACCAGTTACATTACTCCCCGCAAAAGGGTCCATTATCCAATCGTTCTTTTCTGTAAGAAACTTCACAAAGAACGATGCTAAATCTGCAGGCATTCTCGATGGATGATGTTCTAAGCCGTGCTCTCGACAATACTCTAAATAGGAATCTGTTGAACTAGTGTTGGCTGCTATGAGAACGTTAGGTGGAATAGCACCACCGTTGTCTCGCAAAAAGGATTGCTCACCAATAATATGTTCAGAAGGACGTCGTCCTGAGTTATACTTACCGGACTTTAACAATTTTTTCATATCAGCACTATATTCTACAA
>JAGLYY010000533.1 GCA_023131935.1 Spirochaetales bacterium
GTTTACGACCAAAGGGGGAATACAAACCGTCTATATGTTCGCTTAGTTCGGGGGAAATGGGTTTAAACATCGGATCAAGGATAAAGTCGATCCCTTCCCGGAGGGCTACTTTTCGCCCTTTTTTTAACTCTGTAAAAAGCTGAGTCATAAATAGTCCCCTACAGCTACCCACTTATAGTAAATATGCGATACACGGTGTTATGGTCTCGTATTATTCCATTCGTCCATCTTTTTCGGCTTTCTTCATTGCCATGATCATTAATTCTTCATCATTCTTAATAGTATAAACTAATTTAGCTATAAACTCTAAGGGTTGACGGGTTGAACTCCAAATTGCGAGTCCTTCTCCTTCAGGGTCAAATCTAATTTGAATTAAAACATTTGGATTTTTCAGTTTCAAAGCTCCATAGATGATGCCTTCCCATGTAGGACCTCCTCCTTGGTATCCTTTATTGCTAAAAAATTCATAATGTGAATCTTTTTCATAAATATCATAATAGTCGTATCTAAATTCAGTTGCGGAAACTTCTACAATTTCACCCCTCATTTCCATATAATCAGTTTGTAATATTTGAATCTTATTAGATTCGTTTTTATTCTCTTGATTCTCGTCTGAAACATTTGTGCAGCTAACTAACAATATAAATAATATTACTGTATTCATTCTTACCATTCCAATTTTAAATGCACCACAACCATTATAGAAATTCATTGTTCTTTTCACCTCATATCGTCAGTGTAAACATAACATATCATTTCCCCAGAACGGCCTCTATTCCTCCATTGAGTATAAAAAATCCCAATAGCAACTCTTTTCCCTGTGGTTACTACAGCATCCGCGCGGTATAACTGATCTCTATTCTGGTATTACCTTGGCAGGACATCTACCAACTTTCTGTTATACCCCGGCTGCACATTCAAACTTCTGCTTTTCCCAGATTACCCCATGAGACTCCCGCTGTCCAGCATTTAAAAAGAACTCTCCGGCACTCAGAAGCATCATTTCAACTACCAGCGACGGAAGAAAAAAAGCACGAACCGCTTTCTATTTCTTCTGTCTGTTTCTTTTAAAGAAGATAGATTTTAGATCAGGGTTGGTCGCGCGCTTCGCTTACTGCTCGCCCATACAGCCGGGGCTTCCACCACATTTGATTGAATCGGACTTTTGGGTTGTATCAATCCAATGACTATTCTTCGTTGTCCGGTGACTTATCCAATATTCGCTGTAAACCCTTATGTAGTTTTGGTAGGTGATTGTGGATTATTTGCCAGACTTCCTCGGCATCTATTCCCAGGTAGTCATGAGCAACGAGATTCCGGAAATCCTTTATCTTATGCCAGTCTACTTCGGGGTGTTTTTCCTTAAATTCCGCGGACAGTCGATCAACCATTTCTCCGATAACGATGAAGTTCATCAACGTTGCGTCGAAGATCACTTGGTTTCGATAGTACTCTCTTGAAGAGGCAATTCCTTGGACGTATTCCAGGATTCTTTCAACCGAATCCACGATGGAGAGTAGATTCGCTTTATTTTTCATAGACATATACGGCTTCTTGCAGGATTTCAGTCCGATAAAAAGGCTTCAAGTACCTTTCGGATGCGATTTCTACTGTCCGTCCAAAGGTCTCCTCTAGTTCTTTTTTCAAGGAACGTTTCATTTCAAAGATCTCGGGGGTTCCTTCTTCAATATCGACGATAATATCAACATCACTCTCTGGATTTTGTTCGTTTCTGGCAAAGGACCCGATTAGTGCAATCTTCCTAATATGGTACTCTTCACGAAAACGACGCTTTTGGGAATTTAGATACTCGATGATTTCTTCTTTTCGCAGGTTTCGATCAGGTTCCATACCAAGCTTCTCCCTATTATTCAGTTGTACTGCCTACTATTATATCAAAGCGTTTATAATTGCGAATTATTCGTTTTACACTTATTTTCCCATTGCCTCCTAAGAACCGAACAAGTGAATTTCACTACAATATTATGGTAGACTTCTTTTGCCGCCTTCGCAATACATCAAAACCGAAAACGTGGAGGTTTTAGCACCCTATATTTTAACCATATATACAGCCTTCTAACTTCGCCCTCTGCTCCCTTCATTCAAAGGTTCATTAAGGCTCACTCACGATCAGACGCCAGCGGGATATCTGCACTCTTTCGAGATCGGGGATAAGTTCGTATTCTCTCCATTACAAAAAGACATTTGCTTTTTCCCGCTTCATTCACCTGCATCCCGGGACATGGATGAGAGCTTATAGGGTGAAAGTCCCCTACAGCTATCCATGTATAGTAAATACACTAAACAAACTGTTAGCCAATGGCAAGGGCGCTCTTGAGAGGGAGCGTCTGGAGGAAAAAAGCGAGGCTTGCAACTTTTCCGGTGTGCAAAACCGGGAGCCTATGTACAAGAATATGATATAAGGTCCAGTTCCGGAGGCGAGTCAGCCAATGATAACGATGCCTGGTGGGTAGAGGGATAGGGTAATTCATAAAAAGTGCCCTGTAAGATTAATGGTTTGAATCAGGGATGACCCTACAGCATGTCGAGATCAAGAACAGTCAATTCTCCATCACCATCAAGATCAGCTTCCTTCAGAGTACCCTTATATTCATGACAGAAGTAAATAGTCTTCAAATATTTCTTCTCAAGTAGAGAAGGAATCTTATCGTAGTACTTTTTATCATCAGGATTCATCTCTTTGAAGAACCGATACAAGCCCTTCGTTCCTTTCTTCGTATTGCATGTACGGCATCCCCATATCTGATTATGAATCCCTTGAATCCTGTCACAGGAAGAACATTCATCTGTGATTCGGATGGATTTCGGAACGATATGCTCCCATTGAAGAGCATCAGTGGAACCGCAGTAGATACATTCCTTTTCGGCTTGAATGAACTGTTTATCTTCTCTTAGGATCGAGGACCACTTTTTTTCATCATTAACAAACTCTCTGAAAGTCTTTTTAATGAATCCATAATTGTGCTTCTTTGCTTCGGAACCCATGGCACTTTTTGCTACGATTTTTGCATACTGGTAATAGATAAGGTCTCGTATTGTTTTAACATCTCTATCAGGCATAAATTGCCTCCTCTGACATAGTATTGTACAATATACTATTAACCCTAATAATCCTGTTTTTTTACCAAGAAAATAGTATTTTAAAAGATATTGTATGTCGAAGTTTGCTTCTTTTATTGGAGCGAAACGGACATATCGTTCAGCCGCCCAGAAAATTCAATCCACAAAATCCACTTCAAAAAAGGACGCCTCCTGTAAAAATAACATTCGACGAGATCTCAATCAATACTTCCCTTAAACAACTCCGTCAGATAGAAATTCGTCAGGTAACGCACACTAAGGACGAACAACTGTACAACAGCCTTATCATCAGTTTCACTATATAGCGTATGTCCACCCGATCGTTGAATCAATCAAGTACATAGCCTTTGTGGATGGCCGGCCCATTGGATGCAGTGGCTGGTCCTCGCCAGCGTGGTACATTAAGAGTCGTGATCAATTTGTTGGCACGACATACAAAGCGAGTAACTGGATATTCCTTGGAAAAACAAAAGGACTTGGAAGGCTAAGCAAAACAGGAAGCGTTGAAAGATGCGATAAACCAGCTGAAAGGTGAGTAGGGAAATCAAAAATAAAAACGTAATTGCCAACAGAACTGTACCTTTAATTGTCTGAATTAGGATTTTTAGGATTAGCGGATTTCAGGATGATTTACATTGTACAC
>JAGLYY010000534.1 GCA_023131935.1 Spirochaetales bacterium
CTTTGACTTCTTCCATCCACTCTTGGAAATCTTCTTTTGTTAAAGAAGCTTTTTGATAGATCGAGCTTTCATTACTAAAAAGATCTGTAGAGAATTGTTTCGGCCAGTTCCAGTTCGGGTCAGTCACAAAATCTGCAAGGGCTTTAGCAATGTTTTCAAAATCCACGATTTCACTCAAATCGGCATCGGCATCATACGGCTCTAATGTTTCAAATTTAATTAAGACCGAATCTGCAAAACTCTTACTTTTAACTATAGTCTTAGATCGCCTAATCTTTGCTCCTCTGAATACTTTTTCACGATGAAGGCTACCCTCGTCAAGTGTGCTTCCAAGCTCAATGGCCCGGTTTTCAATTGTGATTGCTGAAAACTTTTCTCTTAACACTTCTTGGATTTCTTTTTCCCTTTTCCACTCTTGGTCTGTATCCGGCCATGGTAGGGCTGTAAGCTCACCAAGTCTTGTCCACGCTGCATACCCCGCCTCGGTTTGGGAGTTGGGATTAATTGCTATATTACCAAGTGAATCTCTATCATCAGATTTCTCTATTTCTTCAAGGTCTTTGACTCTTTTCATTAGCTTGGCAAGCGTGTCATTGATTCTCGGCTCTTTGAGGATGTCAGTGTCTTCCCACCTGGCCCATAATAACCGAACGGTCCGGTCACTTTCCGGCAACTTTTGATCAAGAAGGTAACACGTGTCAAGTCTGTCCTCGATCTCGTTAAACGCTGCGAGAATTCCACTCAAATCAACCTGCAACTGCTGAAATTTGGAGAATTGCGTTCGTCTAAATTGTTTGAATGATAGATCATTTATATCTGGAATTTCATCCTGCAACGGAATATTAGCCACGATGCTTGTAATGGTCTCCTGTCTTTCCTCATCATAGAGTTGCTTTATTTTGTTGCTCCAATCTAATTCCTTCACTTCCACCTCAAGTTGTGAAGGTAATTCTGTCTGTAATTCTTCATTTAATTTTACAAGGTTGCGAATTGTATCGTCTATTTTTCGCCGGAGTTCTGCATACTTCCCCAAATTCTCTCTCTCTTTTAACTCGGACAGAGGATATCTATCGAGCAAGTTATCTCTTAACGTAATCCATTTGTCGCTGATTTCGTCAGATACTTTAGCGGACAACACTTTCTGTTTTCTTATGCGTTGATGATATTCTTCTGCGGTTTCTGCAGCAGCCATGACTCTATCCCTAAGTTTGTTCACTTTAGGCCTGTAGTCGCTAACTGCGTCAGTGATATCACGCCGGTTTTTTTCTATGCCTTTTATATTTCGGATAGTTTCGAGATTTGGCCGTAATCTCTCGAAGTCTTCAGCACACTTGCCAGCTTCCAGGGGATTGGAAACGCGAGCCAATGACATATAATACTCAATGCTTTTGACTAATTCAGAGAGCTCAACACGCGGATCAGGAACCAGGTACAAATAGTCCTTAATTATCTCGAGCCTTTCAGGAAAAGTTTTGTTCGTTAGGATTTCTTCATTTCTATGGTCATTTAGAAAAGTTGTTTTATCAATCCTTTGCACATTATCTTCAATAAATTTGGCAAGTTCACCAGTTAAGGTACTTACCTGGTCAAGTTCGAGACCAAGTGTATCCAGATCGGCAGAAACAAGTTGTGATTGGATATTGTCGGGAAATTTGACAAGATTTGGGTCACCAATGCTTTCGATAATTTTCCGGTTTTTTTCGATCTCTGCCCACCGAGTCTCGATGTCAACCAGACTGTCCTGAAGCTCGAGGATATTATCCACATTTTCGGCGATCGGCTTGTTTGGTTCGGGTTTTATATCATCAACCAAATTTTGGAGGTATGTGGCAGGCCTTTGCCAGCCGCGTTCTCCGAAACTATTTGTGATTTGTTGTGTTTCGACCAGCACAGGCCATGTCTGATACTCTTTCCTGTCCTTTTGTGAGTTAGAATCATAGAATGTGTACGAATTTGGATCGGTTTTTGGGTCGGACTTTGGGTCAAAGAAGCACTTTATAATTTCAATTGCTTTGAGTGCAGCCCAGGTTTTGTCCTCCACAATTCCGTTGTTGCTGAGGTCTTCTTTGGTCTCGAATTTGTTTAGATTCTTTGCCAAATCGCTTAAATCATCTGCAACGAAATAGGGATACGACGCTTCTTTTTTGATTTTTTCCACTATGATTCTCAGGTGTGGTTTTTTCTTCCATCGCTTTTCTCGCGGATTGCTTTTACGCCCTCCTAAGTCATTTCTCAAAGTTTCGACCCAGCCCACATACTCTATTAATAACTGATTCCATTCTTTTATCGTCGGTGGTTCGGGGGGAAATATGATCTTCCAAATATCCGGCTTTATGCCCAAGATAGCGGCACCGGCAATAACTACAAGGCCTATAGCGATAAGCAAGCGACGACGTGAAAAGACCGGTTTTATTTTTTTTAATCGAGCCAGCTCTTCAATGAGCGTCTCAATAGTCACCATACCCGGCTTCAGGGAGGCGTTTAGCAATCGGTTGCACAGGTTTCTCCAATCCTTTGCCAGTTTTCCCAGTTTGGCCCACTCTTTTGAGTCAGGCACTTGCCAGCCGTCCACGGCAGGCGATGGTCGGTGCATCACAAGCTGATAAATGAACTCCGCTATTTCCCGCAGATCACTGTCCCAGTGTACTTCTGTATCGATGTGTTCATCCGGCAACGGATCAGACAATACTATTG
>JAGLYY010000535.1 GCA_023131935.1 Spirochaetales bacterium
CTGTATTCAGGGCTAAAGCATTTTTAAGAAAGAATACCTGGTTGTCACTAACCGCAATACTGACCCCTCAGTAATCGGTATGCTGACCCCCCTTGTGTATACCATAAATTAAATCAAAAGTCATAACGATTTCCTGTAGGATTTCCCCTTTATTATAATTTTATGAGCATTGTGGAAAAGCCGATCCAGCAAAGCTGAACTGACAACTGGCTCCGAGAATATCTCATGCCAGTTGTCCAATGGTCTGTTGCTAGTGATAATTATTGAACCTTCTTCATACCGTTCAGAAATTATCTCATTCAAGATATTGAGTAAGTGATTAGGAAATGCCTGAAGGCCCCAGTCATCAAGGATGAGCAAATCAGGTTTTAAAAATTGTTTCAGTTTTTTATGCTCTGAATTATCAGCCTTACCTGAATAAATATATTCAAGCATTTTCTGTGTACGGGAAAAAATAGCAGAGAATCCCCTGGTACATGCTTCATGAGCAAGCGCCTTTGCAAGGAATGTTTTGCCTACTCCGGAAGGTCCCACAAATAGGATATTCTCATTCCTTCTAATAAACTCACAGCTGGATAACTGGGTTATCTGCTGACGGTTAATATTCGGGTTGAAATCAAAATCAAACTCAAGCATTCTTTTGTAGCGTCCAAGGGCGGCTTTCTTAATCATGTTTTCCTGTCTTTTTTGTTTTCTTCTGTCGATCTCATCCTGGGTTAGAATAAGGAGAAAGTCAGTATATCCCATTTTTGATTGGACAGCCTCATTAATCCGGTGTTCAAAGTTTTCATAGAACGATGACAGCCGGAGCTGTTTTAAATTTGCTTTAATTTGTGTATATGTTTCCACTTTTAATCTCCTTGTTTATTAGCTCATCGATACTTCGGGCATAGACGGATGAGAGCTGATCATCCTGATACGAGATGAAGTCATCCTGTCTGTCCAATTCTCTTTCGAGAATGTTCTTAACACTTCCATATTTGTAGCTACCGTAGTGCACTGCACGTCTGCAGGCTGCTTCCAGTCGTTCTGTCCCAAACTTCTTTTTAAGGCGAATAATATTCTGGGCAGAGCGTAGATTACGTATGGCTTCTTCGGTTAACATCGATGAAATGATCTTATGGGTATAACTACCAATCTTTAAGGCTTCCTGAGTGCAATAATCAGTATCCCACTCCATGTATCTCCCGATTTCTGCAGGATAGTGGTCTCTATTGGTTCTCCTTTTACCGGGAGATGCCGGTAGATGGACTGCTACAAGCTTATTAGCATGAAAAACAGCAACTTGAGACCGTGTTTTCCGGGATTCTACATATTCTCCCCGGAGTTCGTGAGGAACGCTGTAGTACGCCTTGTCGAACTGAATATGAATATCCCGATAGACTTTCAATCTTTTCCAGACAGGAATTTCAAATCTTATTGTAGTCAAAGGTTTCAATTCTGTCTGTTCATACTCACTAAACAAGTGGGCAGGTTTTTGTCTTGTGGTGCCATGAATTCGATTCCGGGCAGTTGTCTGATTCCATTGCTGCAATTGACTGTTGGCATCACTGAAATTCTTAAACTCCCTCAGTGGAACAAAGTTGTTCTTTACATATTTTACTCCAGATTCCACTTTTCCCTTGTGTTCAGGGGTTCCCGGTAGACAGGGGTCAATCTGAAAACCATAATGTTTTGCAAGGTCTGCATAACTTTTATTTGGAAGCGGATCACAGTACGCTGCTTTTATGATAGCACTCTTCAAATTATCCGGAATAATAATTCGTGGAACTCCATTAAAATGCTCAAATGCATGTACATGACATTCACACCATGTCTGGATATCCTGACTTCTGACAATTTCATAGTAGGCATCCCTGCTGAAGCCAAGTACTATTACGAATACATAGGCTTTAACTTTTTCTCCTCTCTCCTCATCATAGATCCTGCCTATGTACCCGAAATCTACTTGTGCGATCTCACCCGGTTTGGTCTCAATCCGGAAAACAGGTCGATCCTTAAAGATATTGCTTTTCGCTACATATCGCTGAAGGGATGAATAACTCCCTGCGAATCCTTTCCCCTGTAATACCTGAAATAGACGAACATAGTTGTCACATTGAGTTGATAATTCATTGATAAGTTCTGTATTTACATCAAGCCAACCATGGTTTTCAGAATATCGTTCCTTGCCTCTTAAGCTACGGAATTCACTCATAATCTCGTCAATATTATTCTTTAGCCATGGCTTCTCATTCAGGATCCCTTCTAAAATTCTTCGATACTTCTTAATAGTATTTTTTGAAATCCTTTGCTTGCGAGCAATTTGCTTGATTGGCATATTATCCAATAGTGCTCTTACTGTGTCTTCTATTCTGTACATATCTATCTCCCTTTTATCCATCAGGCACCCTCCTGTAGCGGAAGCTACCTGATTGTTTTTGGGGGGGTCAAGATACCGAATTTCAGGGGGTCAGTATTGCGATTACGCGGGGGTCAATGTCGTGAACATTGACAACACCTAAATCAGCCGACGCGTTA
>JAGLYY010000536.1 GCA_023131935.1 Spirochaetales bacterium
ACACGATCTACCTCATTATGCCTAGGATTATACTCCTTGCCGCCGCCATATAGAAAAAAGCGACGGGCGGTTTGAAACCAAGCCGAGGTCAAATTATTTAGCGAACTTATTTCTTTTGTGAAAGCGTCAAATTCCGCACACTCCTCTGATTCGATATTGTACATGTGCGTTGTGTGGATATATGCCATTACACGATATGGTAGCTGACTTAACAATTCCCCATTTTCATTTTCAATACATAGGTGCAGGAACACCAGATCACCTGGTTTGAATAGCCTTAGAAATAAAAGAGTATCTTCAATATCAAAGGGGATTTTTTCCAGTATTTCATCATTATCATCATAGGCCCTTTCATAAAACCAATCTTTATATAAGGGCATCGCCCTAGCGAAGAGATGCTGGGCTGTCTTTAAGTCATAATCCCAACTGGAACCTATTTTCACAAGTTTAAAGCTTTCAAAATTAAGCTCTTCGGATTTTGATCGTATATTTTTTACTAGTACGAAACTTTTTATCATTTCTTTTTAATTTGATAATTGCTCTTTCTAAAGGGCATAACGTGGGCATAACCGGATGGCAAAGAAGCGCAACGGATTTCCCAGTCCGAGTTAATGCTATTGTTGGCTTTTCTCGGATGTATTTTCTTCTTTTAAGTGGTTCTGCGATTCTACAGTGTCTTTGGTATCCTCAGTAAGTTCAGTTTTTACATGCCGATGAACCTGTAGGAACTGTAAGGACACTTTCTCTTCAAAGCTCTTACCATCAATAGTTGCTGGATCAAATGTATCTAAAAACTGTTTTCCATATAGCCGTTCGATACTGTCGTATACAATGTCCGGGTCAAGAGTTGTAGATAAAGAATCGTACTGTTCGCGCTTGAAATCGCCTTTGATTGGTAGACCACTCTCCATCCCCCAGGCCGTTGGGATATACGTTCTCAAGAGTTCCGTGACAGTTTCCGGCTCAGCTTCCAAAGCCTGTCGCACGTGGGCTTCGGTAGCCTGTTTGCAGTCCCAATGGGACCATGCCCAAAGGATAAGCGGAGCATCTCCGCCATACTCCATATAAATGGTAGATTCCTTCGCTATGGAAGCTATTCGTCCAGCGACAAGTTTCCCCAACTTATCTTCTACAGCACTTGTAAACAGTTTTTCACTATCGTCCTTTTCCTCTCCTGTTCTGAACCACCTCAAACATTCCACTGCAAAGGGCAATGGAACTGCAATTGATAAAAGTTTTTCCGCATACTTCAGCCGATCCTCTTGCAATATGTTTTTTGCCAACTGCGCGATTAAAATACTGGCCTGGCTGAAGGGAGTCATGAATGAAAAGAGAACCTCAGGGTGTGGGAAGGTTTCTCCTGAGAGTGCCACCGCTTCTCCAAGGGTTCTACTAATAAAAGGGTTAAGACCCTTTTCTCTATATCTTAACTTTTTGATTACTTTCTCAGCGTTGCGGGAGGTTAGCAAGTCTTTCATTTTGACCACTGTTGCTTCTATGTCACCTCCCTTGCACGTCTCCAAGAGGTTCTCGATTTCGCGATCTGGTACATCACCCTCAGGAATGGCGTAACTAAAATACCTATCGAAGTACTCCTTAGAGGCCACTCTTTGTTCCTCTGCCCAGGTTTTGTCCCAATCCGTGCCATAGTGAACGTTTCCATAGAGCCCAGACAATCTTGGAAATAGTGTTTTAAGTAACTCCCTTATATTGGTTGCATCATCATTTTGGAATTGGCCTATTGCCTGATCTATAGCCTGAACAGCCGATTCCTTTTCTTTGGTCCTATCAAAGGCAAAATCTGAAAGAGTCCCTGCAAAAAGCTCACGATTGCGTCTTATGAATGTATAAAGACTTGGATAAAAGATCCTAATTCCTTCCATTAGCATCAGATCAACAGAATTCACCTCTCCAGCGAGAATCGGAAGCGCAAAAGTCAGGGCATTCGCATATCTTTTGCACATTCGTGGAGTCTTTAGACGGTTTTCTATCCCATCCACAAAATACCTCACAAAAGATTGTACCTGCTCCTCTGTTTGTGAAACCTCGGAAATCTTTATCGCTTCATCCACACCTTCAAAACAAAATTGACGCAAGGAGATCTGATCTGCAGGCGGCAACCTCAGTGGGACCTGCACGATTTTCTCGAGGAAACTCTGTCCCGATTCTTCAACTCCTGTGGCATACCGCTCTTGTAAAGCCGCTGAAACCATATAATCGTCAAATGCAAGTATATAGGCAGTGTAAGAAAAATCTGCAGATAGTTTTACAAGACGAAAAATCGCATGAATCTCGTTCTTGTCTAAACGATCAATGTCGTCCATTAGAACTACAATACGTTTCTTTTCTTCAACAAGTAGTTCTTCAATCCGCTTACGCAATTCCTCCAAATCAATGGATGATAATATTTTTCCTGCTTCAGCGGTGGCCTGCCCTGGTGAGAAGCCCATGCCAAAAAACGAAAGAGATAGTGGAGCAAGCAATGTTCCATATTCTTGGAACCATTTACCGATTTTTTCCTTTTTCGAGGATATTGTTCGACCTAAAGCATCAGCTAACGTCCCGAAATAGTTGAGAAGGAGTGTTGTTTCATCTTTAAATCGCCATGGATTAAAGCGGACGCAAACTACTGATTCGTGGGAAAGCAACTCGCTTTCGATGAAATTAAGGACAGATGTCTTTCCCTCTCCCCAAGCGCCATATATACCAACTACAATGCTGCTCGGATCAGGGCGAGCTACAACAGTTTCAGCTATACGCTTCGCAAATGGCCATCTCCTGAATCGATCTTCTGCTTGATTTTTTACCGGTGCATCCGCTGCGTAGCTTTTCGTCATAGAATTTTCCTATTATTCTGGCTTTATACAGACAGCCAACAATTAGTCTGTGAACATTCACTATTTTTTAGCCGGCATCTCTAACGCCTTTTCTAAAAGAGTATTGTCCATTTTGTATACCTTATCCGTGGTTTTCTTCTTCTCAAGCGGCTTGTT
>JAGLYY010000537.1 GCA_023131935.1 Spirochaetales bacterium
TGACATAATACATATTTTTCTCTTTTTTTCTCTCTTTTCTTATGGTTCTGTTCTCTCTACCCGAAACAGCTCCTTCTTCTTCTCATTTTCATGTCTATTTATAACATAATGTATACATACTCCTTTTCTCTTTTCTTCATTTTATATCTTTTCTTTATAATGTCTTCTTATCATATATACATAATGTTTATTAATACCATAATGATATTATATACATAATGATTAGATAGCGTTGGGGGGTGCGTCGTGATCATGCAGCTGACAGTCGGCCCGGGGCCTGGTCTGTCTCTCGTCTCTTTTCCCCCTATTTTTTGACAATGGCCTTTCTCATGTTAGCCTGAAATTGGAGGTGAAAACTAAAATGAAAGGCAAGGAGAGAAATAAGATTCTCCTTAGCAAGCTGAAGGATTTATCTTCTGACTTGGTTACTGATCCCGACAAGCTGAAGGCGTTTGCTGATCGGTGGCGCGGTGGATTCCGTCAATACTCCTTTTATAATCAGCTGTTGATCATGGTTCAAAAGGATGGTTCTACGTTGTGCGCGGGTTTCAAGCAATGGAGAAAACACAAAAGATGGGTCAATGAAGGTGAAAAGGCGCTCTGGATTCTGGCCCCGGGCATTGTGTCGGCCAAGAAAAAGAATGCTGACGGTGAAGATGAAGATGAAGTTAAAACGATCAAGTATTTCTTTTCTGTTGCTGTTTTCGACATTAGCCAGACAAGCGGACAAGAGCTGCTGATTGGTAATACTGAGGTTCAAGGCAATGGCGATGTTAGCCTTGATGATGTCTCCTCTAAGTTTAATTATCCTGTCCAGGTTTCTCAGGGTTTGGCCGATGGTTCTACCGATGGCCACAAGATCAAGCTCTCGAAGCGTAGCAACAAGGCCCAGATGATTGCTTGTTATTTCCACGAATTAGCACATATCCTGCTTGGTCATGCGAAGGACAGAGGGAAAAATCTTTCCAAGCAATTAAGAGAGCTAGAGGCTGAGGCGACTAGTTACCTTGTGTGTTCCTGTCTTGGTATCGATAACCAGGGCGCCAAGTCTTACGTCGGTCATTGGAATGGAAGCAAGGAAAAGATTGACAAATCTGCGCTCAAGATTCTGGGGACCGCTGAAAAGATTCTGAGGAAAGTCAAGCCTGAATGGTTTGAACGTCCTCTAGCAATGGCTTGCTAAGTTTTCAGACCATGGCAAGGGCTGTCGTCCTTGCCTGGCCTCTGAAAGGTTAAGCCATGCGAAAGCGATGTAATTTTACTTTGCCTAAACCGTTTGTCGTTCTCTCTACTCGCGCGCTCAAGCGGAACGGATACCGTAAATATATTATCTATCCTGATCTCTCTCATTTCAAAAAAGCCTGTATCAACTGTCCGTTGAGGCGTGTTGAAGAGAAGCGGTCATCGTGTGTGATAAATGACAGTCAATTCATGCTTAAATTTTATGGGCTCGATATGAATCGACCCAAGGGAATTTTTATAAGTCTAGGCGCTGTTCCTCTAGACTTAAAGCCTTATCCTTTGGCGGTGGACGTTAAGGCTTTCCTAAAAAATCATCGTCAAAAGCCAAAAAAGATGGCAAGGCTGAGGGCTAAAAACAAAAGGCTTGCTGACAGGTCGGAAAGACGATCTTGCTTTGCAGATAAACAAAGTAAATCTGTCGTGTAGCAGTTACGTTAAAACTCTTTTCCCTGTAGAGGGAAGTAAAAATAATACACGTTCTTTGACAGGCTGACGCAAGTTCTTATGTGGAGTCAATCGGGATTTTATTTTCAGTTGAAAAGGTTGGTTTCGTAAATCCTGCGCATACTACCCTTTGGGTGTATTGGGGACAGGTTGACGTATAGCGTCTGCGTCCTACTGAGGACTAAGAAAAAGCCTGTCAAAGGATACCTCACATTGTGGGGTATCCTGGGA
>JAGLYY010000538.1 GCA_023131935.1 Spirochaetales bacterium
AATATTTCCATATTTCGGCTCATTTTTCACAACAGCGTCCGCTTCATAGGGGGTAAGATCTCTGATCCTGGTAACTTTTCCAATAAAGGGATCATAATCTCTTTTTTCGGTCAGTGAACAGCCATCCCTTTTCAGCAGGTCCTTTACATACTCTCCTATCGCGGGGGCGGCGGTAAGTCCCGGTGATTGAATACCGGCTACCTGGATGAAGTGTGGGGTCTTTTTCGAGATTTCGATGTAAAAATCTCCCTTAGGAAGCGCCGGCCGGAGCCCGGAGAAGGATGAAATCACATCTTTCTCTGAAATCATGGGCACCATCTTTCTCGCAACGTCGAGAATTTTGTCCATTTTTTCCTGTGAAGTGGAAAAATCTTCCTTGTCCTCGATTTCCTCTGCCGTAGGCCCAACCAAAACCGTTCCTTCAACCGTCGGGATAACAAGCATCCCCTTTGATACGGCGGTGGGGACAGGAAACACTACCCTATCGGGACAGCCCTTCGTCATCCTGTCAAGAAGGTGGTATTCCCCTTTCCTTGGGACAATTTTATATTCCTCAGCGTCAAAGATCTTCGAAATTTCATCCGCGAATAAACCCGCGGCATTAATTACATAGGAGACTTTTATCTCCCGCCCGTCTTCCGCGAAAATCCTGTGGGTCCCGTTTTCCCATTTGGAAGCGGTAACTTTAAAATCTGTAAGGAGGGTAACACCGTTTTTCCGGGCGGATTCTACAAGTGAGAAGACAAGCCTGTAGGGTTCAATGATTCCTCCACCGGGAGCGTACAGACCGCCGATAACATCGGGATTCAGTTTTGGTTCCAGTTCAAGTATCCTCTCCCGGGAACACATTTCGATCCCTATCGCGCAATTCGCGGCCCCTTGAGCATACAAGTACTCGATCTGCTTCAATTGTGTTTCGTTCAGCGCGACTACCAGAATTCCACATCGTTTGAACGGGATATCCAGCTCCCTCTGAAGCCTGTCAAACATGAGATTCCCCTGAATCTCAAGTCTGGCCTTCAGATATTTTGTATCATGGTGGAAACCGCCATGAATTATCCCGGAATTTGCTTTCGATGTCCCAAAGGAGACATCTTTCTCTTTCTCCAAAAGAACAACATCCAGCTCGTATGCTGAAAGTTTTCTGGCAATCGCCGCTCCACTGACTCCGGCACCGATGATAGCTACATCAACATGCGGATAACTGGTTTCTTTTTTATCTTTCAATGATCACCCCGGTTGCATCAGATTCCATACATCGAATGCTATCACCTGTTTCACCGATTCGCAAGATGGGATAGACAGAAAATTACTCCTCCATCTTGAATAACCCTGATTTATCAGTAGGATAGGAAACCTGCTTAAAACGCGCAAAAACTTTTTCCGACAAACTCCGACATAATAGAGGGATTATGCACCTGGATATCAGTCTAAATTTAGAAAAGGAACTCAATGACAAGCAATGTCTGGGAGCAAAAGCGATAGAGGGGCCGGTGCTCATTATCGCCGGAGCCGGCTCGGGAAAAACCAGGATGATAACCTTCCGGATTGCCCATATGCTCAACCAGGGGATCCACCAGTCCAATATCCTCGCCCTCACCTTCACCAACAAGGCTGCCAGAGAGATGGCGGACAGGGTGCGCGGTTTAACCGGGAAACGGCTCAGTAACCTCACTATTTCCACTTTTCATGCCTTTGGGGTAAGGGTCTTAAGAAAGACTATCCATCACCTCGGATTCAAAGACAATTTCAGCATCTATGATCA
>JAGLYY010000539.1 GCA_023131935.1 Spirochaetales bacterium
TCTCTCACTGGGAAGTTCGCATGCTACCGCTTTTACTTGAATAATCACGTCAGGGGGGAAAACCGGACGGTCGTCCGGGTCGTGAACGATCCTCCAGCCCCTCCAATCGCTGCTCGAAAAACCTCTTCCGCCACTTGCTCACAATTTGGCGTGGTAGACTCAGTTTTTCTCCAATGCTCTTGTTGTCCAGTCCCTGGGCCGCCATCAGAATGATCTTTGCGCGAACTACGTAATAATATGGTGACGTATATTTATGTGCGATTCGTGCAAGCTCAGACTCCTCTGTGGAGGATAATACGATAGAAAATGGGCTATTTCTGGGCATATTCGCTCCTTTCGGCGAGAAAATATGCCAAAATTATACCATAAGCTAGTCACACTTGTAAATACTAATACGTCATCGTATTTATGAAAATACCTACTTAGCCACTGAAGACCATCCCGATTCTCGACTAATAATAAATGATAAGAAAACTTCTTGGAATCGCCCCCTTTCAAACAAGGAAGCTTGACAAACTGAAGAGGTGCAAATACCATATTTCTAATGCGCTCACAATCCTTTGACACACATCCTGAAGCAGAAAAATTTCAGATATCTCTTATCCGGGGGGCCGACATTGCCTTTCGTATAGCTCGCGCACGATCTCTGTCTCAAACAGTTATCCAGCTTTCGCGGAGAGCAATTTCACGGACTAAACCGGGCTTGAGTGAAGCGGAACCGGATCTTCTTTTTGTAGAATTGGTGAATATCTGGAATTGATCATGATTGGACCACATGAAAACTACTACCGGGAATTAAAAAACTATTTGAAAGCATGACCGTATCTGAATCTATATTTCTTCAGAGATGAGACGTACGGCCGTGCGGCGCAACATTAAATTTCAAAGAATAGGTTGACCTAATTATCTTAGGACGCTATAATATCGCTATTGAGACGCACGGCTGTGCGTCTTAACCGCCCAGGCAAAGGAAATGAATAAACACTAATAAGGAGATATTCTGTAATGAAAAGAAAATTATTTTGTATGGTTTGCATGACTTTTTTATCCTGCTATCTTTTTGCGGGAGGCAATAGTGAGAGTGAGCCTGTTTATCATGGCAGTGAAGGGAAAATAACCTTTTACCTTTCAGGCCCTGAAAAAATGGTAAATGAGATCGAAAATGCTTTCGAAGCCAAACACGACGGTAATGATGTTCTTAATGTATTTCATTCAGGCTGCGGGCCTTTAAGGCAGAAAGTCTGGATGGAAATGGAGGCAGGACAAATATATGCTGACGTATTCTTCGGATCCAACCCCGTTATTTTCCATATACTAAAGGACCGGGGAGTGCTTCATCGTTATATATCGCCACAAGAGGACTTTCTTAAAGGTGAGTACCACGACGGGGATGGATACTTCCCGATTGTTAATCTTAGATATGTTGTACTTGTTTATCATAAAGATCTCGAGAATCAAGATATGGCGCCCATGTCATACGCGGATCTTTTAAAACCTGAATACCTGGGGCTGATGGCATATACGGACCCTGCCCAGTCATCTACCAGTTTTGCCTATACATCTGCTCTCTGGGAGCTTTATGAACGGAGCAATGGTTTTTTCGCGGGCATGAAGGAAAATAGAGTGCTTATTGTGCCAAAATCGAAGATGGTAGCCGATAAGATCCTGTCTGGAGAGATAGGGGTGGGTATCAGCCCTTTTGACGCAGTTTTCAGGGGTAACAGGATAGCAAAAAAAACGGGAATGGATCCTGTGCTTGCCATTGCCTGGCCAGAGGAGGGGGCTATACGAATCGAACGTCCTATAGCGATTATTAAGAACAGCGCAAGACCGGCAGTCAATCAGGCCCTTGCCGAAGAGCTCATTGATTTTATGCTTTCAGAGGAGGGGCAGGCCATAACCGCAAAGTATGGTTTCTATCCGGTCAGGGAAAATACAACCGTTCCTGCAGGTTTGCACATGGAAGTCGAAAATTATATCGGTATTGACTGGCTGTCTGTCTGGAAATCGGAACAGGAGGTAAGGGCCGGGTTTACAGAGGCCATGAGGAAATAGAGGTTATCCGCTTGAAACTATCTGTTCCAGGTAAATTACGGTCCGACCCGTGGACCGTAATTTACGCTTCAGCAATTATTCTGATACTACTTCCGGTCGTATATCCGCTTTTCAATCTTTTTGTTCATGCTTTTTCTTTTATTCTTTCTCAAAAAGTGCATGTGTTTGAAGGGGGGAGCGTGCCCGGCTTTAATCTTACCGATACGCTTTGCGCCCTCAAAAATAGTATCCTGATCTCGCTGGCGGCAACGGCAATAGCTCTTCTCGCGGGGGGGGCGCTTGCCTGGCTTATTGTAAGAACGGATATACCGTTTAAGCCCCTGATACGCCGACTGATTTTTCTCACTTTTTGTGTTCCATCGTATGTCTTAAGTATATGCTGTCTGGAGATTTTCGGGACAAACGGTTTTTTGCACAATCTCTTCATGTATCTTGGGGCTGGAAAATATCAGATAAGTCCATATTCCATGTTTTTCGTGAGTCTTGTGATGGGAATACATCTCTATCCGCTTGTTTTTTTTGCTGTCTCGAACGCCCTCTCGAAGGCTGGAAGAACACTTGAGGATGCCGCCATTCAGAACGGTGCTTCACGACCTATGGCGATTATCACGGTTACCATGCCGCTGATTCTGCCAACGATACTCTCGATGGCGCTTTTTGTTTTCAGCAGAACAATGGCGAATTATGAGGTGCCCGCGAAATTGTTTTCGCCGCTATACCGGGAAACAATGACAACCAGGATATATGGCGCCATAACGGCGCTCGATATACCATACGCATCGGTCCTTTCTTTCATTCTTGTACTAATATCCGGTCTTGCTCTTATCATGCAGTTCGTATTGCTAAAGAACAAACGGCAGATAGCAGTAACCTCATCATCGGGAAGCGGCCCAAGGATACTGCCCCTGGGAAAGCGGCGGACCCTGGTCGTTGTCAGCGTGATGGTTTTTATTGGATTAACAACCCTGGTTCCCCTTGGAGTTTTATTTATCTCTTCAATTTTAAAGAGATGGGGGATGGAGATTGTTCTATCAAACTTTACCCTGGATAATTACAGGAATATTATTTTTCACAACGGAACAGCAGCAAGGGCATTCTGGAACAGCCTTGTTTACGGCGCGGTCAGTGCTTCGATTGCAGCGTTCCTGGCCATTTCCATTACCTGGATGACCCATTATAAGAAGATAAGTGGGAAAAGGATTATTGAGTTTCTTGCCAGCTCCCCGATGTCCTTTCCCACCATGGTGCTAGCCCTGGGGGCCGTTCTGGCCTGGAGTTCCGGATGGCTGGTTCTGTATAACACTCCATGGATAATCATAATAACCTACACAGCACTCTTTCTACCTCTGGCGCTAAAAAACATTAGCGGACTTATCCGGAATCTGGATCCCGGGCTTGAGACCGCGGCCAGAGTCTCCGGCGCCCCTCCCTTAAGGGCTTTCCTGAATGTAACTCTCCCGCTCATTTTTTCAGGAGTAAAATCCTCATGGATGATTTGTCTCCTCATAGCTTTCAGGGAGATCCCAATAGGACTCATGCTGCATACCACCGGAACAGAAACAGTGGGAGTGCTTCTTTTCAATATGAGGTCCAATTCCGGAGACCTTGAATCAACATCAGCAATCGCGGTTATTGTGATCCTGTTAAGTGTTTTCGGCAGTACACTCGCAGGACGATGGAGGAAAAAGGAGGGAATTTCAGTATGATCAAGGCGGAATTGAAGAATATCACAAAAGGATTTAAAGAAACCATTGCCGTAGAATCACTTTCCCTGGATATAAAAAACGGGGAGACCCTGGTGATACTGGGACCGAGTGGATGCGGGAAGAG
>JAGLYY010000054.1 GCA_023131935.1 Spirochaetales bacterium
ATGAAGGGATTGACTATACCTATGACCCGTCAGGGAGAGTATCGACCATTGTCGCGTGGCAGGAAGAACATAACGGACGGAAAGAAGTACTCGCATCCTACGGTTATCTCTACGACAACGCGGGCAGGCGGAATTGGGAAGTCCGTGAAGACGGAACGCTGTATCACTACACCTATGATGGTGCCGGAAGGCTCGATTCGGCGTACTATCCTTTCGAGGACGCGAACGCGACCGACATGCTCGGAAGGCAAATACCTGACGAAGCAATACGTTGGAGCATGAGCCGTGACGGAGAAACCTGGAAACCATACGAAGTTGAGGAAGAGGGGTGCTGCCGGGTACCAGAGACACCCGGTGCCCTCTACCTCTTAGGCACCATAGAAGAGACAGCGGGAAGAACGAGGGATGAGAGATTCACCTTCGAGGTAACGGAAGAGTACACCCCGGTAAGATTCGACATCGGCCCTGAGCTGTCGGGACCTGTAGAGGAACACCCGGACGGAAAAACCTACGGGTTTACCACCGATCATTCCGACCGGGCGGGAAGCTTCACGGCAAAGACCATCATCCCGAGGTTCAGGAGAAGACCGATTGTAATAACAACCGAGGAGACCTTCGTTGCCCTGAAACAGGGAGAGGCCTTCCGGTACGTAAGCGGAAACGGCAGGTACAAAGTAATCCTGCGCCTTGGACCGATAGGACCAATCCGGCACCACACCGTGGCTATAGAAGACAGGGAAATAAACATTCCCCGGGCATTTTGGGGCCTCGATATTTTCACCGTGACAACGGAGATTGAGGTAACCGACGGTATCCTTGAGATAAGGGGAACGAGGGGACTCACAATCATGAGCCTTGAGGTACACCGGCTGACCGGTGAAGACCCGCCTGTAGAGGAAACGGTTGAGAGGCAGGAGAACACGGTAATCATCCTCCATCCGCGGGAGTGCGGATGGAGAGGCGGCTCACTGTGGGAAGACCTGGAAGCCTGGATAAACAATGACACCCCGAATGGGAAATGGGACTGGTAGAGGGGATGAGGAATATGATGAATACAAGAATGCTGAAAGCGATACTGGTTGGGATGTTGTTGATCGGAAGTACCGGCGGGAGCCTGTTTGCAAATGGGCAAAACGAGCGCCTTGAAGTAAGAATAGGAGAAGAAAAGGAAGCAGATGTACAAGTAATAAATGAATACGGAAAGCGGATTTTAAAGATCTTTCCGGTTTCCGGAACGAATCATGTTGACTTCCTCTTTATAAAAAAGGGGGACCGGATCTTCAATATGTACGGAGATCTGATGGACAGTATAACCCTGGCCAACATCGCGAATCGTTTCAGTGGTGAAATCCAAAATTATAGTGTGATAGGCAAAGACGGCAGTGTGTATACTGTCCAGGGGAGCCTGGAACATGACCAGATGTTCTTCTCAGAGGAAGATCTTAAAGAGCTGGAGGCAGCGCGTGCAAGGGGGCTGTTGGAGGTTGCTATCCCGATTACGGGAGGTGAGGAAGATGTAGAAGTCATCGGAGCAAACGCGGATGGCTCAATTGTACGTATGGCAACTACAGTTACAACAAATTTCTTCAAAGAAGAGAGCACGTGTTTTGAAAAAGCTTTTGCAAATGCACCTGAGGACACAAGTTATACAAAGAAAGCCCTTTCCTTCATGGCAACCTTCTTCACAGATACGGAGGAACACTCTAGATTTGAAGGGATAGTGAATGAGCACTTTGATATTGAAACGCTGCTCACTTGTGATGAGAGTATCGAGAATTTTGCAAGCTATCAAAGATGGTTTCAAAGGGCTTTTGTTTCCCAATTCCTTTACAGAGCAAATGAAGCTGTTGAATGGAATGAGAAAACATTGCAATTGCCTTTTCTTGAAATAGATGAAAATGGTTTCACGAGCATATATGGTGGAACTGACAACACAGGGAACACCCTTGCTCAGAATCCATATGTGAAGGCGTATCTTCTTTACAGTTTCGCAACAGAAAATGAAGATGGTTCTTTTGAAGGAGTCCCAAAACCGGTTCTTTCTCGATTTATTGAAGAAGAGTATGAACGACAGGGAATCCCATACGATTATACCCTAACCGTTCCTCTCACCGGTGGGGAAGGGGAGCTGCTGGCCAGGGCTGCATTAAGATACTACACCTGGGGTGTTGAACACACGCAGAATACAGCGGGAAGTATAATATCCGATGGATATGCCGGGAATGAAGTATATGGCAGATTTCAGGAGGAAATCCAGTCATGGATCTCCGGATCGAGCACGGAGATGGATGAACGCGAGATTTCCTGGAACTATCTCCCCTATGAGCCCCAGGAATCGGGACGCTTTGGTGCTAGTAGTGTTGAGCAGCAAGTTGCAACAGTTCAAGCGGTAACAGGGGCATATTACAGCGATAGATTACAATTTCTTGGATTCCTGAAAGATGATCAGAACATGAAAATTTCACGGTTGGATATGTGGACGAGTGAGAATATCGTGTGGAAACCGGGAAGGATTTTGGAAGTAATTGTGGAGGGAAAAGAAGAAGTTCAAAATACGGAACGTCTTTATGACAGAAAGGTTTTCCTTGATGGTGGTGTTTCTACTCCGCGGAATTTACATATCACAAGAGAAGAGGATGAGAACAAGGACCCGAAGCCGATTTCCATTGAATATAAGTTTTCCGAAGGGGAAACTGTTGGAGGACTCCTTCTGATCCGGGGTATGGGGGATAATATTTATCCACTGAAAGATGCCGATGGAAATGATGTACCGGGACCCCTCACGAGCGATCAGTTCAAAAATGATGAGAACAGAACAGTTGAAATTTTTGTAAACGGAAATAGAGTCACAGCATGTGAATATGTTTATGCCTATGATGATGGCAAAATATTCCGTTATGAGGGAGCGAAATTTGGTTTTGCCCTTTCATGTGGAAATCATCCATACTTCGATGCAAACAATTCCCAGCTTGCCTATATCTACTACGTTTTCGATACACCTATTGAAAACAGTCAAAGTGTGAAGATTGTTGATGATACCGGAACGGCGTTTTTGAATGCAGCGGAATTCATGGTATTTCCGGATGATCCCATTCAGTATATCACGGAAGTATATCGAGACAGTTCGATTGATGCTGAGTCTGTTATCGGCAGCATTAGCCCTGGGCATGGTGAATGGACATGGGAAAACAATGAAGGAGCCCGTACTGATACAATAAAATATATTCTCAATAATGGAAATCCTGAGGCATATCTTTCGATACAAAATAGTGAAACACCACCGATTGAGAATAGTAACTGGCTCGAGGTTGAATTTCCGAATACCTATGCCTTTCAGCAGTTTGTAATCTGGGAACCGAATGCTTCAGAAAGCAGCAATGGAAGTGAAATCTATAGATCACCAATACTGACACTGACTAGTAGAGCCGATCAAATTGTTACGAGCGAACACTTCAGCAGGATTACAGAAGTCGATCTTGCAGGTAATCTGCAAACACAGGGATTTATCACTACTCCGTTTGTCAGCGAAGTGATAACGCCGTACGGAACCGAGATTGACATATATCCCGGGAATCCCATTCCCTATGCACCTGTTGGTATTGATAGCCCCAGGACCTTTGCCTACAAAATGGATCAGCAGGTATTAGCCCGCGAGTGGCTGAAAGCCCAGGAAAGTGGGAATGGGTATTATCATCAGGTGTATCCTGATGAATCAACAACTTTCGCCATTGATCGTAATGGTCTGCCCAACTACGGTAACTCATACGCCACAGAAATTGATGTGGTACGAACAGCCGAGAAAATTACATTGCATATCGATCCGTCAAAGGGTTTCCGGTATACCTCGTACATTGATACTCCTGTTAAAGCAGGTACAAATTACGTTCCCTATGAAGATGAGAATGCCGTCATCAAAGCGTATGTACCCGGAAAATACATAAACAGCTCCGGCGGCATGGTAGGACATCCGGACAGTTTGTATTCGCCGGATAAAACGGCCGGTGTAGATTCAATCGGCATGTTAGCGGGAAGTCTTGCAATGAGTGGAATAGAAGGACAGTTTCTCAATGCATTTAATGTCGATGTGGCAGAGCTGATTGACGGGTATTTCAAGATGAGCGAAGCCCAGGTTGATGAGATAGAATTGACGGGAGTGGATTCAGAAGGCAAACCGGGATATTATACTAGTGAAGGTAAGAGTTATCTGGATACACCGTACCGTCTGACTCGAGCTGATCTTGAACGGACGAGCGTTCTGGTGCCATCGTTGCATTTAGCTCAGCTGGGTGATCTTGTAGTACTGTACACGGAAGACAGTGAACCTCATATAGGAATAGTGGTTGATACATCATGGCCGGGAGACCCGGAAACATTGAGCGTGGATGAGCTCATGGAAGGCATAACAATAATTCATGTTCGACGCGGTTTCGGTCAGGTCGGAATAGGGACCTGGGGAAATCCCGTAGGTTCCTTCGGTGGCTTCGCCGCGAACCCGAAGGAATATCATCTGCGGAGGCTCCTGAAGCTCCCGGCGGGTGTTCCAATGACACAGCGAACCGAAGAGGATGAGTGGGAGTTGGTGAAGGAGATACCGATCCGGACGAGGACACACTACCAGCCGCATTATAATGTGCCGTGGACATTCAATGAAGCTCTACCGTACCGTAGTGGCAGTGCACCTACTGATGTCAATGTTATGTTCAAAAATCTAAATGATGGAATGGTTGGACCAGCATATTGGGAGGATTCGATACGTAGGTATTATTACTTGGAACTTCCCAGAACTTCATATGTAAACAAAGCAGAAAGGGGGGTCTTCGAAGAGAATACACAGATGAGAGTGTCTTGCTTATCTGGATGGAGAAATTTTCTTTACGATAATG
>JAGLYY010000540.1 GCA_023131935.1 Spirochaetales bacterium
CATAATTGGAACTTTTTTTGTCATGTTTTATCAGAAAATGCCGCTCTAATTGCGCCTAACTTTGCATCTTACTGCGGGGTTCGCCCGGCATAAGGCGCGGCGGCTTTTTGCCGTCGCTCTTAATGCCGTTGTTAGCCATTTTTTCTTATTTCTTTGAGCATTTTTTTCATAATTACGGTTTCTTTTTCTGTGATATCCACACTTATTGAGCTGCCTGAGCTATTTGAGAATAAGATATCAAATGGGATATTGGTATATCTGTCACTTGAATTGTGATAATAGTTTCTACTTATAACACTTGCTACAGAGTCAATAAATCTCTTTCGTTTAGTATCATCTTCGAGTAGTTGAATTGGTTGAACTGTGATATTTGGAAATAATTTGCTGATATGTCTTGAAAGTGATTCAGTTCTAAAATTTAAATATAAAGAAATATCTTCGGTTGGAATTGCCCAATTATCAATGAATACATCAAACTTGTTAAGACTTGAAGAATTTTCAAGACAAAGCGTAATGGACTCAAATAAACAATTACTTAATACTTTTGAATGAATAATTTGTGCAATGGGTCTTTGCTTTATATCTCTTTCTTTTTTCCGTATTTGATTGCTGATGCAATGATATTCAGTGACAGTTTCAATCAAATCTCTATTTGATAAATCTATTGCGACTACAACCAGAAAAAGAGGAAGTTGTTTCAATATCTCAGCAATTTTAATTGCTCTTTCGGTTGATATTCTATTATTTTTTACAGGTTTTTTATTTTGTAGACCTATTAGATCTTTAATTTGATGAAAAATTATCCCTTCATCTGAATACTTGTAACTTACACCCACACCAATAAATAATTCATTTTCCCTATCTTGTCTGAAAGTAGGTGTTCCATATTCATCGAATAATGTAATTATTTTTTCAGAAGACATAGAGTCCCTTTGTTTAAATGGCGAAAACGAAGGGGCGCGGCGGCTTTTTGCCGCATCCCTCGTGAGCGATTTGTCAGCCGCACGGGCGAACGCTCAGGGTTGCTGATCCCGAACAGCACGAAAAATTGTATCCATGGCTCTTGTAAGCTGAACAGACACTCGTTGCCATGCAATGCGCGCAGCTTTGTCTCCCGACGAGTAACCCCACATGTTGGATTCTCTTTGCTCAGCCACTATAGGCAGGGTAAAACTTATTGGCTCGGCACCTCGGTAGTCTTGCACTTCAAGGTCAATCCAGGCTGCACCATTCCACCAGCCTTCGCCGGACAGAGCACCTGCCAATACTGACTGCTGAGCCGACACGCTTCCTATGACAGAACCCCATGGTCCAGTGGCGCTGCCCTGAGCAGAACTTACGGCATTGGCGAAAGCCGTCGTAGAAATCAGGCGACTCCCAAAGGACGCTCCGAGCGTGACGATCCGAACACGCACCGCAATACGACCAGGAGGCGTCTTTGTAAAGTAATTATCCCATTCAATCGAAGAGCCATAAATCCGTTTCAAATCTAATTGGAGTTGTGATGCTGCGTCCTTCGGTTCTTGGGTGGCTCTGCCATCAAAAACTGCACCAAGAATCGGAGGCTTCAGCTCAAGGCCAGTCCTTGGAGATTCAGAGAGCGTCGGGGCGATGTGACGTTCTGTTGCACACCCGCCAAACGTGGCCAGAACAATCATCAC
>JAGLYY010000541.1 GCA_023131935.1 Spirochaetales bacterium
AATATTCTTCATTTAATACTTGATATGTAGTTCTTTTTGTAGTTTCCTTGTATTGTACTCTCTGGCTTACGGTTATCTCAAATCTATCACCTAAATCTCTTGTCGTGCTTGTGGGATCTTCACTTTTTATTACCTCGATTGTTATTGTTTCTTCAACAATAACTCTTGGAAATAAAGAGAAACAAACAATAAAAAACAACAATACTGTGAAAATATGTTTTTTATACCTCTTTAGGATGGTTAAATTCATTTTTAACCCCTTACTTGATTTTTCACTGGTTTTTCAGATAAACCTTAATCACTATGACCATATCTGATAATTGTCAAGTACTTTTTTTATTTTCTTTCTTTTTTTCTACCCTTGGCAAAATTTCTTCGAACTATTTACATTTTTTTAGAGTCTATCCTAACAGGTGTTGTTAAATATCTTCACCATATTAATTAGAGTTTAAAAAAAGAGCCCTCCTCCCTTACAACTTCACATTATTTCCTTTGATGTAAGAAAAATGCGGCCTATAATGAGGAAGATATGCGTTACCTCGTGGGACTCGGAAATTATTTCATGACAGACGATAGCATCGGCCTCAGGATGGTTGAATTTATCCTGGAGGAGGGACTGGACAAGGGTTTTCAGGCAATCGAAATTCCGGGAAACGCCCTGAATATCCTGTCATATCTGACCGATGATACCGAAAAAATTGTCATCGTCGACGCGGCTCAGATTGAAAAAAACCCGGGAGAATACCGGTTCTTTACGATAAATGAAGTCAGATCAGAGAAAGAGACCCTCAGGATCACTACCCACGAAGATGATATGGTCAAAGTCCTCCTTTTCGCGGAGAAAAATGGGTACACCCTCCCGGATATTTGTTTTATGGGGATTCAGCCTGAGATAATCACCATGGGAGACCGGTTGTCATCAACCCTGAATGAGCAATTTCATGAATATGTAACCGCCGCAATCGCGGAATTAAAAAAAGACAGAACTCTTTAATAGATCAGTTCCTCGGATCAGCTTAGCAGATCCGGGGCAATTGAGTTGTTTCCAGCATCCCCAGCCGCCTCAAGCCTCCGGACCGTGTTTCCATCAATAGTTCTCCTTTTCCATCACCTCTTTCCTGTACCTCTCCGATCACAGCTCCGGCACTTCCAAAGATATCGAGTATGAGTGAGGAGGATTCCGGTTTACAGAGGATGATATATTTCCCTTCGTTCGCGAGATATAGCGGGTCAAACCCCGCGAGTTCACAAACCGCCTTAACATTCCGGTCAACCGGAATTTGCTCTTCATAAATGGTGACATTACATCCTGAATGGCCGCAAATTTCATGGAGGGCGGAAGCAAGTCCTCCTCTGGTGGGATCTTTTATTGCACTGATATCTCCCCCCCTCTCGAGAACTTCCTTAACATACCGGTTCAGAGGGGCCACATCACTTTGAATATCGGTTTCAAAAGGGATCAGTCCACGGGCTTTCATGAGGGCTATCTCATGATTCCCCAGGGGACCGGTCAGAATAACCTTATCGCCAGGTTTCCCGTTGTATGAGGAAATCTCAATTCCATCTTCGATGAAACCTATTCCGGCTGTATTGATGTACAGCCCATCACCGGGCCCCCGGTTTATTACCTTTGTATCACCGGTGGCAATAAGTACCCCCGCCTCCTCCGCGGCCCGGGCAATTGAATCCACGATTTCCTCGAGAGTATCAAATTCCAGTCCCTCCTCCAGGATCAAACCAAGAGAGAGGACCTGGGGGACAGCGCCACTTGTCGCGAGATCGTTTACCGTACCGCATACACTTAACCTGCCGATATCTCCCCCCGGGAAAAAGAGGGGTTGAACCACATAACTGTCGGTAGTCATCGCTATACGGCTGCCCGGGGAAGGGGAAATAACGGCACTGTCTTCCATACGGTTTAATGTCTTGTTCCCCAGTCGGGAGAGGAGAAGATCCTGAACAAGATCGTGGGTCTGCCGGCCCCCGGATCCATGAGACATAGTTATCCTTCTATCAGCTGAGGTCATCGCTTAAATACAACCTCCGGATACTTATAGCATGCCGCGCAGGTTCCTTCTGAAGAAACCATACAGGGGCCAATGGGACGCTGAGGGGTACATTCCGTGCCAAACCAGGGACATTCGGGGGGGATGGACTTTCCCATGAGAATCCTTCCGCATAAACATCCCTCAGGTTCAGGAATATCAGGGACCGGAGTACTGAATCTCTCCAGGGCGTTGAAATCCCGATACTGCTCCCGGAAAATCAGACCGCTTTCCGGAATCACCCCCACCCCCCGCCAGAGGGCATCGGAGGATTCAAAGACCTGATAGAGTGTATTCATCGCCTGAAGGTTTCCCTCATCTTTTACAACCTGGGTATAGTTGTTGAGGACCTCCCGCTGTCCCTCTTCCATCCCGCGGAGGAGGAGGTAGATCCCCTCGAGGATATCCAGGGCTTCAAAACCGGAAACAACCCCTGAAGTACCATATTCAGTGATGAAATCAAAGTATCTCCTCCCGGTCAGTACCGAGACATGCCCCGGTAGAATGAGTCCGTCAATAGAAACCTCAGGATCGGATAGAATCAATCGCAAAGCCTCAGGAATAGTCTTATGGAAAGGGAGTACTGAAAAGTTACGAATCTTACGCCTCCGGGCCTCCTGTACCGTGGCCGCGATAAGGGGAGAGGTGGTTTCAAATCCTACTCCAACGAAAACAACCTGCCGGTCCCGGTCCTTTTCCGCTTCGGTCAGGGCTTCCATTGGAGAATAGACAATCTTCACATTGTCCATATCTTCGAGACGCCCCCGTTCTCCCGGGACCCTCATCATGTCCCCGAAAGTACACAGGAGAACGTTTTCTCTTTCCGCGAGATCTAGAGCTGTCTGGATCTCCCCTTGGGAGGTAACACAAACAGGACACCCTGGTCCGGAAACCAGACGCACCCCCTCAGGGAGGAGGGACCGAATCCCGTTTCTGGCAATACTCATGGTGTGGGTGCCGCAAACCTCCATCAGGGTCGCGGATTGTTTGCCAAGACCCTTCAGGGCTTCACGTATCTGTTTAATCCTCTCCATCGTAAAGATCCTTGATCATCCGGATTCGCCCCTCAGCGTCATCCCGGTCGAGTTTCTGGATAATGAATCCCGCGTGGAGCAGCACATAATCCCCCGGGGCCACATCGGGGGTCAGGGAGCTCATTACAGTGAGGGTTACTCCATCTTTTTCCACTCTGGCTGTACCATCGACAGAAAGATCCAGTACTTTTACCGGTACGGCAAGACACATATCATTACCCCTTTAGATTTTTTAGTATGGAGGAAGGACCCCCTGACCGAAACTCAAGCCTCCATCATTGGGAGGGACCTGTTCGTTATGATAATACCTTATTCCATGAGTTCCAGGTGATTTCATCTCTTTTTCAAGAAGCTTTAAGAGCAGTTGATTCTGAAAACATCCCCCGGAAAAGACAACCCTCTCCGGTTTCAGGATCTCAAGGCCCCTTCGTATCGATTCGGCAACCCAGAGGTGAAACTTGTAGGCCAGTCCCTCTGCCGCAAAACCGCTTTTTCGCTCCTCGATCAATTTTTTTACCATTGGCCGATACTGTAGGATAATCCCGCCATTCTCCCGGGAAAAGGATACAGGAAACCGCTCTCCCGGGTCCCCGGAAAACATTTCCGCGGCTTTCTGTAACAGTATCGCCCCCCGGGCTTCGTATTCAGCCCTGCTTTCAAATCCAAGCAGGCTGGTAACCCCATCGAAAAGCCTGCCAAGGGAGGAGGTTTCGGGACAGTTTATATCACTCTCTATCAGCTTGGTAAGTTCTTTTCTCCGCGGAGGGGTAATCCCCGGGATCTCATCCCCGGGAGCTAAGGCCGCACCGATACGGTCAATCTCCCGGATCGCCCTTTCCCCCCCGGGAAGCAGGAAATAATCCAGGTGCCCCTCCCGCTTGAAGCGGGTAAAATCCGCGTTAACCGACAGAAACTCAAACCCCCAGATCTTCCCGTCGGTCCCGAAACCGGTACCATCACAGATTACTCCGGTAACCTCATGCCCAAGAAGGCCATGTTCCCCCATGACGCTGAGCATATGGGCATGATGGTGGTAAACCTTCCGATACTCAGCGTGATATTGTTCATACCCGGGATGAGCATCACAGCGTATCTCAGGAGAATTTATCTCGAGGAGCTCCGAAAGGTCTTCAATCTGTTCCTGGAGATACCGGTAATTCCTGTAATCCACAAGGTCCCCAATATGCTGGGAAAGGTACACTCTGTTTCCCTTCCGCAGAGAAAAAGTGTTTTTCAAATTCCCCCCAAGGGCAAGAACAGGTTTTCCATCTGTAGCGTTTCGGCAAATACCGGCGTCCATAACCACGGGAGAGGGGACCCATCCCCGGGAGCGCCGGATAAACTGTAATCTCTTTCCCGCGAACTGCACGATAGAATCATCGCACCGGTGGGCGATCTCCCGGTTATGGGAAAGAATGATATCAACAATTCCCAGATCCGGAAGCCGTCCCGCCTCTTCGTCGGTTACCGCGAGAGGTTCATCGGCCCGATTTGCCGAGGTCATGAGCAGGACCGGAAAGGCCTCCATAAGCAGGTGATGGAGCGGGGTATAAGGAAGCATTACCCCCAGATAATTATTATCCGGGGAAATAGAATTCAGCTCCTCAGATTTCTTTCGTAACAATACTATCGGGGCTTCGGGTGAACCGAGGGCGATCCGCTCCGCCGGGGTAACATCACAGTACCGCTCCACGATCTCGAGGCTTCTCATCATCAGGGCAAAGGCTTTATTGGGCCGGTTCTTGGCTTTTCGTAACCTGATAAGGGTTTCTTTGTTAAAGGGATCACAGGCGATGTGGAATCCCCCCAGCCCCTTTACCGCGGCTATTTTTCCCTCCCGGATTTGAGCGACAGTGGTACCCAGAGGATCACCTGCTGCTTGTCCGCCAATGAGATAGAGCTCCGGCCCGCAGAGAGGGCAGGCATCCGGCTGGGCGTGAAACCTTCGATCCAGGGGATCGTGATACTCAACATCACAGGCCTGGCACATGGGAAAAGGTTCCATGGTTGTCAATTTTCTGTCATAGGGGCGGTCTTTTATAATGGTGAAGCGGGGACCGCAGTTTGTACAATTGATAAAAGGATAGCGGAAGCGCCGGTTTCCCTTCTCAAAGAGTTCTTCAATACATTTGGGGCATGCGGCTAAATCGGGAGAAATCTCAACCTTTTTCTCCCCCGCCGTATCACTCGAAATGATAATGAACCCGCCCCTGTCCTCAAGACAGGGGATCGACCGAACATGAAAACTCTCAATCCTGGCCCTTGGGGGAGGGGTTTCCC
>JAGLYY010000542.1 GCA_023131935.1 Spirochaetales bacterium
GTATATTGAAGCAAGAACCGATTTTTCACAACATATTATAATAGAACTTTATTAAAATTGGAAGATAATGTGCAGCAGTTCTCGATATGACTCTATTTATAGAAACATCACGATACCCATATCCCCAATAGCTCTGGTGTCTCCAGACCAGACATCTTCCCGGTTGTATGAACATACATTACCCATGGGAGGAAAACCAACCGGTTCTCCACATTATCCGGTTTTCCAGGAAGAAGCCGTGACGCAACTTCCAGACAAGCGAACCGGGGAAAACATACAATATACTTTGCGCGGCGCGGCCCTTTCCGCGGGCAGTTACTTTAAGACTCAAAATATTAAAGGTGGCTGACATGGTAAAAGTATCAGCAAGGAGAGTGGTGATAAGATTACCCTCTTCCTACCCCTATTGGGGGATATGGACGAAAGCCCATGCATCCGGATTTTAAAAGTAAAGGCGCTTCCGGATGTAATTCAGATAAAACCATGACGTTTCAGCGCCGGATTGCATCATGCGTCATATTTGTGAGAAATGCGGGATAGCTGGGTGAAGCGGTATATCTATTTTCACAACAAAAGGCACCCTATAGAGATGGGGACAGAAGAAGTCCGTTCTTTTCTAAGCTATTCGGCACGATCACCAGAACACGACCTTGGGCGATCCCGGAGGACGGGCACAGAGACCTGCCCCTACAAGCGAGGCGTAACCTGCCTGCGCCGAGGCTTCTGTGTAGTCCGCAAGGGCCCGTTTCAACTGATCTGCAAGGCCAAGGTAGTCAACGACCAGTCCGCCCGGCTTGTCTTTGAACACTCGGTTGACCCGGGCTATCGCTTGCATCAGGCCGGACCGTCAGGCTCAAAGACAATATTCCAACCGAGAGATTCAAACCAGTCAAGGGCAGTTTGTTCGAGGGTGGTTTCGGGTAAATTCGTCATGAATCATTCTTCGGCAACGGAAAAATATTTTTTGTCCTTGCCGGATTTTCGCGATCCAATTCCCATTGGGCCGGGTTGTTGATGATGTATTTCCTAATGCGGTTCAGCGAATCGTCATTGCGGACGATATGTTCATAATAATTTCTTTGCCATAACCCAGCACCGGGCGTCCGACGCAATTCGTTGACACGTTTGGTGACGGCGGATTTGAATGACCGGATAATGGTGGGGATCGAACCGGAAACCGGTTGCCCAAATCGTTCCACCGTAGGGACACGGCATGCCGTGCCCCTGCGACATGCCGTGCCCCTGCCATCGGTAATTACCACAATCCCATGAATATGGTTGGGCATCGCCACAAATTCATCCAATTCGATCCGCGGAAAATGGGCGGGAATATCATCCCAATATTCTTGAACGACACGTCCCGCATCAGTCAACACCATTTCCCCATCCACAATTTTACCAAACAAACATTCCCGATTTTGGGTGCAAATGGTTACAAAATACGCCCCTGCCTGCGTATAATCATATCCCCTCAAACGAATAGACCGGCGCTGATGAATATCGGGATTGTATTTCATACACCGCCTTTGATTACGAATGGGATATTGTAACACATGCGATAGAACGTGCAAGCGAAAAATCAAAGACTTTGTTCGCTTTGAGAAAGTGTGTCCACCACAAAATCATTCATTTCCGTCAATTAGAATTGCTGCTGTCAAGAACTTTTTAATTTTTTTATTTCCTTGTTATCTACGCGCTCTCGGACTACAATTGAGGCTGTCCAGTAACTAATAGTAATAAATTTCAGCGCTGTATATAGTGGTATTAAAATATAGAGACACCATATATAGTGCTAAGAGCAGCCTCGATTCAGTGGGATTAAGTTAAGGGACGGCCTGAATTATAACTGACTATTTCAAACAAAGGAGACAAAAATGGGTGAATATCTTGATAAACTATCTGACAAAGTAAGAGTGCACTTGCTGCAGCTGGTGAAATCAGCCGGGATCCCTGATGATCCTGAAACCCTTGAGCAGATGGCCCGGGGATGGGATGAAAAAATGGAAAGCTTCCGGAACCTTGTTATGGAAAAGGGGATGGAGGAATTGGAGAGTATGGATAAGGATGATTCACGGGGTGCTCTCCTGATCACCTACTCAGGTTCTATCCTGACCATTGGTCCCATGGAAGAGCAGTTTCGGAATGTTGAGTATTCCTCCATAGGGATGCGGACCGATGTCCCTGAAACTGCTCAGGAAGAGAAATCGGAAATCAAGGAAGATATTGCCATCGACGAACCTGTATATTTCCTGAGCGGGCCCATACATCAGAGCTCTCCTATTTACCGGATTGCAGTGATGAATGAGTCCATTGAGAAAGAGGAACAGGAAGAGCTTCTGGCGGAGATCACGAAAGTGTTATCCGAAGACTTTGTGGAAGTAAACAAGACGATTATTATAGAGTAGCATGGAACAGGATCTTACTTTCTCTCCATCCCAGCTGCTTAAAAAACGGCTTGATAGTATTCTTCAAAGAGAGATGGTCCCCGGGGGGGAGGTTTATCTTCAGAAAGTACTCGATGTAACAGAAGTTCTGGCACAGGAAGATGAACTCATCCGTCCCAAAGACATCCAGAGGCATCCAGGGGGACTGATTCGCCTTATGAATATTCCCACCATCATTGTCCCCGACCTGCACGCGAGAATGGATTTCTTTCTTCACATCATGGATTTCAAGCTGCACGGAGAAAAAACCGTTGCTGAAGAGCTTTCCGACAGGACTTTACAGGTCCTCTGTGTTGGAGATGGATTCCACGCTGAAGGAAGGGGGGCTCTCCGCTGGCGAAGTGCTTTTCAAGAGTATCTCGGCAGCTACCGGAAACGGGAAAACATGGACGAGGAAATGAGGGAAAGCCTTGGCCTTATGGAGATGGTGATGGAGGCAAAGATTATGTTTCCCGATGTTTTCCATTTTCTTAAAGGTAACCATGAGAATATCACCAATGAGGATGGAGAGGGAAACTATCCATTCGGAAAGTTTGCTTATGAAGGGGAGATGGTTGCTGAATACGTCAGAAAATTCTACGGTGAAGAATTCATAGGCAGCTATTCTGTATTTGAAAAAAACCTGCCATTATTAGCCGTAGGTTCTCATTTCCTCGTAAGTCATGCTGAACCGGTAAAATACTTCCCGGAGGAAAAAGTGATTAATTACAGGGCAAATCCTGATGTAATATATGGGTTAACCTGGACTGCTGATGATCAGGCGGAAGAGGGAAGTGTAGAACAGATGCTTTCCTCATATCTGCCTGATAACCTTGAGGGGACCTTTTACTTTGGCGGCCACAGAACTATAATGGGACTATATAATCTCAGAGCAGACGGCAGGTATATTCAGATACATAATCCGGAGAGGGAACCGATAGCAGTTACCCGGCCCGGCTGTCTGTTTAATCCGGACACCGATAT
>JAGLYY010000543.1 GCA_023131935.1 Spirochaetales bacterium
TAGTGGACATGCAGGTTGCCCTTAATCCGGGGACCGTGATTATTGCCTCAGTCGGCCCGGGGCGCAGATTGATCAGGAAAGTTTAACCGCTGTCCCGTAGGCAAGAAGTTCCGCGGCACTGCCGATCACACTTGTTGTCATGTAACGGATATTTATTATCGCGTCTGCCCCGAGTTCCTTTGCCTCATCTAACATCCTCTTTGTTGCAAGCTTCCGGGCTTTCCCCATCATATCAGTGTATTCCAGCAACTCACCCCCAAGAATCAACCTGATGACGGAAGAAAGGTCCTTACCTATCCAGATAGCGTAAATTGTATGTCCCTTTACAAGGCCAAGGTTACTTACAATTTTCCTTCCGGGTACTTCACTTGAATTCTGTAACAGAATCCCTTCTGCAAGTTCTTTATGCTCTGACACCTCTTTTTTCGCTTTCTTACCCCCCTGTTCCACGCCAACGGTAATAAGTACCAGCAGTAAACCGCCCATGAACGCGTAAACAGAGATTTTTAACCACAAGGGAAGAATGGGATCATGATAGATATACCATGGCATACCAGCGAAAATCAAAACAAACAAACCCAATACAAATCCAAGTGAGCCAATTAAACGAAAGAATTTAATTACAGCAAATAATAACTTCTTCATATTCGCTTACCTCCAACTAAATAATAGAGAGTATTTTTTACAATATCAAACTAAATGTTGTCTGAGAATGATTCTTTTCTCTGTCTCTTTATCAAAAAAATGCAGCCGTTCCCGGTTAAAATCCAGACCGATTTTATCACCATGATTGAGCTTAATTCCGGCGGGAATTACCATCTTGACGATAGACCCTTCGAAACTCAATGCTACTACCTGGTGAGATCCCTGCGGTTCTATTACCAGAATCTGTTCGCTGAAAACTGCCTTGTCCTCTGAGGCGATCAGAAGGTCCTCTGGTCTGACACCAAGGATGATCTCCTTCCTGTTATACTCTTTCAGCTTATCATACTTTTCAGCGTCGATCTCCAGTTTAAAATGGGTATGTTTAAGTACTATTCCGCCGCTGTCATAGCTACATAACACTTTAAAAAAGTTAGCCGGGGGCGTTCCGATGAATCCTGCTACAAACATATCAGCGCTTCTGAAATACACATCATCAGGTGTGCCTATCTGAACAATCTTCCCATCCTTCATAATGACAATCCGGTCCGCCATGCTCATGGCTTCGGACTGATCATGGGTAACGAAAATTGAAGTGGCTTCGGTCTGCTGATGGATCGCCTTCATTTCCGTACGCATATTCACTCTCAGTTTCGCGTCCAGGTTGGAAAGAGGTTCATCGAGAAGAAAAACCTTTGGTTTTACTGCCAATGCCCTCGCGAGAGCGACCCGCTGCTGCTGGCCTCCGGAGAGTTGTCCGGGAAGTCGTTTCAGAAGTTCTCCGATTCTTACCATATCGGCTGTTTCCCGGACCCTACGTTTGATTACATCATGGGGAAGCTTTGCCAATTTCAATGAGAAAGCAATATTATCAAATACTGTCATGTGGGGCCAAACAGCATAATTCTGGAATACCATGCTCACATGTCTGTTACGAGGCGCGATATCGGTGATATCCCGGTCGTCAAGCAAAATTGTCCCCCGGGTAACATTCTCCAGTCCCGCAATCATCCTCATTGTAGTTGTTTTACCACAGCCTGAAGGGCCAAGGAGTACGATGAACTCTTTATCGGCTACCTCAAGGTCCATCTTTCTTACACCCCAGACTTTCTTCGTGAACCGTTTTGCCAGATCTATTAACTGTAACGTAGCCATTTTTGTCTCCTGTTCAGACTCTTACGCCGCCCCACATCTGGAGGATGTATTTGCGGATTATCAATGTAAAGATTATTGCGGGCAGGGCCTGGGCGACACTACCTGCCGTTACCAGGTTTATCTGCCCCTGTGTCCCGACAAGGGATTTATAGACAACTACCGGGAAGGTCGGATTAAACTGGGTAAGAACAACGGCACTTATTACCTCATTCCATGAACCGATGAATGAGTACATGGCACAGGCCGCGAGTCCCGGTAGAGCAAGAGGCAATGTGATATGCCAGAAAGCCCCAACTCTATTTGTGCCAAAAATCATGGCGGCCTCCTCAAAGGAGACAGGAATTGCCATGAAAACACTGGCGGTAATCCAGATGTTCATGGAGATCTGTCCCACGGAATATACAAATGAGAGGCCAAGAGGCTGGTCGGCCAGACCCATCCTTGCCAGGATAATAATCATCGGAATCGCGATAGTAACCGCCGGAAACATCCTGACAAACAGAACACTGAGTTTTAACAGATTCTTTCCCTTAAAGTAATATCGGGCAAAAGCATACCCCGCCATCCCCCCAATCGACAGGGAAATAAGTATGGTGAAACCGGCTACCATTAAACTCCTCATAACAGCAGCAGGCGCGTCCCTGGTTACCTGGAAAAACAGGATATAATTGGCAAGAAACTCCTTTTTTAAAGTAAATTCCACCCTCCCCTCTTTATCCACGACATCAAGCTGCTCCCCGATCCCGGAGGGGGTGATAGCACAATTTGCCTGTCTTTTTATAAACTTCTGGAGGTTCTCAAGGTCCTCCCCGGCTCTCGTAAAAAAGAGAGGGCCGAAAGCGGCGAACGCTCCATCAGCCTTATTATAAATATGCAGATGATAACCCTCCGCGTCTTTATCTATCATAAACTCCGCGCGGAATGAGGGAACAAGAGGTTTCGGCCATTCTGAATAGGTCTCATAATCAGACATGAATGAGAAGGAAAAGAGAAAGAACATTGGGAAAATTATGATAAACCCGATTCCTGCCACAATGATATAGAGTGATGAAATTCTCGCGGAACGCAATAGTTTCCGCTTAATAATTCTGTGCATTATTTCTCCGCCTCTTTTTCGAATGAACCTGAAACCTTCAAGTACAATATGGCAGCGGCAGATACGATTAGCGCAACAATAACCGAGAGGGCCATACCGATTCGCTCAAAGAAATCAGAACCAAGTTCATCTACATTCAGAACAACCTGTTCCAGCAGCACGGGAATTCTGTTAAATCCGAAAAGCATGACAATGATTAGCCATATCTGAATGGCGGAGATTATTCGCAGGATCATCGCGGTAGTGATAGTTGGTTTCAGCATTGGAATGGTAATTTTCCTGAGAACCTGGAATTTTGTCCCCCCGAAAATGTAACCGGCTTCTCTTGATTCCGCGCCGATTCCCTGAAGCCCCGCGAGAAGAATTATCATGACGAATGGAATTACCTGCCATGCATCGATGAGGATGATCAGCCACATGGATGCGATGTTTCCTCCGGCAAGGAAAATAATCTTCCCCGCGTCATCAACGATCTTAAAAGTCATCAGGACGCTGTTCATCCACCCGCGCGTTGCCAGCCCCGATGACCACATTGCTCCCACAGCCACAGCCGGTAATGCCATGGGAATCATCGCAAGAAACAGAAAAAAGGACGATCCTTTAAACTTTGTATTAATTAACAGTGCCAAACCAAAGGCAAGGATAAATTCTATTGTGACAGAGAAAAAAACCAGGAAAGCTGTATTGAGTAATGCACGGTAAAAAACAGGGTCCTTAAAAATGTGGATGTAATTCCCCAGGGTCCAGACCCCTTCTATACTTTTGAAACTCTCGATTATGGCGTTTAGTACCGGAAATATCCAGAATAGAAAATAATAGATGATAACCGGCGCAATAAGCATATACGGTATCATCTTTTTCCTGGTTTCTTTATCCAGAATTGTTTGTAAATTTAGTGAAGCCATAAATTACCTGCTGTAACTATAGCAGCCGGGTGTTCCCCGGCTGCCAGATTTTTAGTTCTTGAGATCTTCAAGTCGCTGCTGCCCAGCGTCAACAATTGCCTGATCGAATACGCCTTTCTCAATAATCATCTCTTTGAAGATATCATCGTATACCTGCTTCACCGCACCCCATGAAGTATAGTCGCTGACAGGGAGGCCTGAAACAACACCATTCTGGAGAACCATAACACCCTTTTTGATTACTTCATCTGTAGGAGTATCACCGAGAACGGCAATGGCTTCATCGATCGGCGGAAGGAATCCGCCTGTTCCCCTTGCAACCTCTACGGCGATGTCAGGTCTTGTCATGAATTCAATAAACTTGAGGGCAAGATCTCTGTGCTCAGCACCAATCAGAACAGCAAAACCACTAACACCGGCGATTGATCCAATCCCTTTAGGACCTCTCGGGGCGGGGGCAAGAACATAACCTGATGGATTTGACCTGTAGGCTTCACCCATGCGGGCCATATGAGCAACGGTTAGCCAGGTCTCCCCGCTCTTCATCGGCATGGTGACATTATCATAGGTCATAACGGTTGGAGAGTAAGCATGCTGCATCTTTGTAAGAAGTTTCCATGCCTCAATTGCACCGGGAGAGTTAACTACCGGGAACTCACCACCGAATGAGAGGAACATGCCTCCATACATATAGATAAGACTCTTCATGGGAACACCGGTTACAGCACATTTGCCTTCACCCTCGCCTTCGGCAATCGCTACCGCCCAGTCGACATACTGTGCCCAGGTAATATCCTGAACATCGGCACCGGCCGGAAGGTATTTCAGCGCCTTATTATTTGCTAGAAGAAGATAAACATCACCGCCGACAGGAGCAAAATAAGTCTTCCCCCCGGATGTGATACTATCGAGGAACGCGGCTGAAAAAGTTCTTCCTGGCCATTCGGTTACGGGGAGAGCCTCGATGTATCCGCCGGTAATCCACTCATTCATTTTACCGCTGTGGGCAATCACCACATCAACCGTTACACGTCCGGTTGCGGACTGCATTTTTGCCCTTTTTA
>JAGLYY010000544.1 GCA_023131935.1 Spirochaetales bacterium
CTTGAAGATACAATGAGTGATGTCGGACCCTCCTCTACTTCCTGACCGCCATTCGCAAACAGTACCCCTGCTGCCAAAAATGACATCAGAATAAAAACAAAAAACACCTTTCTCATAAGAAAGCCTCCTGTTTATTTATAATGCTTTCCGCAACGCGGATTTTGCATTACTAACCGATTTAAAAACAGCATCGTTTATTATCTTTTCGAGCTGTGTAAGATAAGATGGACTGTAGAGAAACAACTCTCCCGCCCCTTTTTCGAGATCCACGATTACCGGACTGTCTCCGTATTCAGAGGAATGTCTGAGCTTCGATCGGGGAACCAGCAAAACCTGCCGGGGAACGGAAAGCATAAAAATGCTCATATCCGGCTCGCCAAGAGGGGTCCCCCCCCTGATGGTCCCATCCGCCAGCACATTTTCCTCCCGATATGTCATCTCGAACCAGTCCGCGGGATAAATATCTGAAAGGCCCTGGATCCAGACAGTCAATCCGATGGATTGAATTTTCTTTATCAGCTGGATATATCCAGCTCCCCACTCCTCTCCTGGAGAAACCATTGCCGCCCTTCCCCCAAGCTGATCGAGCTGAACACCATCTGCGCCGTAACTCTTAAGGCGTTCCGCCTCTTCCAGCAGTCTCTGCCGCCATTCCTCCGAGGAGGGATCCATTACATAAAAATTTCGTCCGTTGTATGTTTCAACAACCGGATAACCATTCTGATCTTTGAGAGCAGCTTTACCGGAAATGCGGGAATTTTCGGCGGCGATTCGTCCATTCAGGTAAAAAACGGCCTTCTGCCCCTCGTTGTGCACTCTTTTAATTGCCTTTTTGAGAGCTATCGGGCCCCCTAATACCGGTGAGGGGGTGTAATCCGGATAACCGATATCATGGCCCCTGGCATAACCGAAAACATGGAGAATATGATTCCTGCCAAGCTTCCTCTTCATTAGCGCGGCAATTTCCCCGAGAACGGCGAATCCTTCCTCTGCAAGTACACCGGTTTCACCATCAGTCCCGATCAAACCTACCTGGACCTGCCATCTGGAATCGGTTGTCCGTTCTTCAAGGAGCTGCCAGTGGTCCGATTTCTGAAGTTCGCTAAAAGCCTTTTCCATCTGCCCCCACGTTCTGAATGATAAGTAAAACCACTCTCCAACGCAACTTAATACTTCAATTTTTACAAAATTTTCTTTTCCACCCCTTACCCGGAATTCTGTTACCCTACCCAGCCTGTCGGGAGAAGCACACACAATGATCCCCCCCCCTTTTGCATCGAGAAAAATCAACGTCCGGCAGGATGCGGTAGAAGGATAACAAATCGTCAATCCATCCGGCGCCTCATAACGTTCCAAAACAGGGAAGACCGCGGAAGCGTTGAACCTTTCCCCTTCCCTGTTTGGCCATAGAATTACCCACTCTCTCCCCTTGAGACTCAGGCGAAATTTGTTTGAAGCGGCCCCTCCCCGCAGCCTCCATATTTTCCATTGTTCCCATGAACCGAACCCTGTATCGGCAGGACAGTGGAGATTACATTCAGATGTGTTATTGGAGTAAAGAAGTTTTTTCATCCCGGCAGCCAGCCCTTTAGAATCATCTCCAGATGTTCATACGAGTTATTCTTTTTCCCGAGTACGAAATTTTCTTCCATAAGTTTCTCTGCTGAAGGATTTAGAAGAAAGTCAGTTATTTTCTCAGCAGCATCCTGTAGCGCGTCACCGGGAAGCTCAACAAACCGGTTTTCAGGATTCCGGTTAAACCGGTCACCGAGAGAGATATAATTGAAGCCCAGAGGTGCAATATCGGTTTTAAAAACATGGTATTCAAAGAGCACAACGGGAAGCCTCGCGAAAACAGCTTCGATAAATTGATTTCCCCATCCCTCAATAATACTGGGATAGACAACAGCATCAGAGAACACATAGCAATCCCAGAGGGAATAGATTTTTTTCCCTCCCGAGAAAGATCTCTCTACCCCTACCCGGGCGCCGATAAAACGGACTTCTATTCCGGATTCTGCCGCGTATTCCTTGAGCCTTTCAAAATAGGGAATAGAATCTTCTTCGGCATACCCTGCGACTAAAAGAACAACCCTGCTGCTTTTATCAGTTTTCTTTCCATTATAGAGTGTTTTGTCTTGAAGCCTCTCCATGTAACTTCTACCTGAGAGTTCTTTGATAAGGTCTATCGCACTTTCAACATTCTTCCTTTCTACAATCCGTGTTGCCTGAATAAAAATAATATCATGATTCTGCAGATTGAAATCTTCCAAAAAACTACTGCTGAAATAATCTTCCACCCAGGGAGTCTGATTAAAATCGAAAGTGTCAGGAATAATAATCGATTCCATTCCGCTGCGCTCAGACAGGTTCCTTTTTGCGATACTGTTGATGACTGCGTGTTGAACAGCCTCATGCTTAATCGGAACATATTTCTGAAGGTAGTCAGTGATTTCCGGGCACGTTGCCTCAATGAATTCAGGCCGCTCCCAGTAAAAATCATGATGAGTCGAAAGTGTCTGTAAGCCGGTTTCTCTGATAAGATAATAATAACCTTTTGCAGCCGCGATATGCCTGCCATGGGAGAGGATGTTGTGAATCATAAGGACATCAGGATTCTCAAGTTCTGCAATCTTTTTCAGTTTATGATAGATCCGCTCCGCTACCCTGTTGATATGTGAAAGAAGTTCACTGCCTGAGGGATAATCGGTGAGTCGGGTGAAAGCGTTTTTCTTGATCCGGTTTATTTCAAGGGAATCAAACTCAAGATCGTCTATAATGTAATCCACGCCAGAGCTGACTGGACCACCGGCAAGCACCACATCACATCCAAGGTGTTTCAGTACATCTACACGTTTCTGTATTTCCAGGGAAACACCATCGGTTCTGCCTATACGATAATGACTGATGAGAACTTTCAAGCCCACCTGCAGACCTCTCCTGACATATCAACAACTTTAGTCAGAATTATATTGTTACAAACTTGCAATGTCAAGTTATATTTTTTGTCTATTTATAACGGAAATCATCCCGATTTTCCAACAAATTTACTCTAAAAACACCTTCTTAACATATTATGTTTGATTGACATCATTCATTTTTCCATATACTATTGCTCCATGGCACCGGTATACAGAGAGGTAATGGGTTTCATTCAGGATGGAATAAAGTCCGGAAGGTGGAAACCGGGAAACCAAATCCCTTCTGAATCACAATTAATGCAGGAGTTTTCCACAAGCAGAATAACTGTTACCAGAGCGCTGCAGGAACTTGAATCGAGAGGAATCATCTACAGGATAAAAGGAAAAGGGAGTTTCGTAGCAGAGCTAAAACAAAAAAAACACAGTATTATCTCTCTGATCATCCCCCATAAGGCAAATTTTCTGTACGGAGGGGAGCAATATACCAGGAGCATCTGCAATTTTAGTCAGGAAAAGGGATACTTCTGTTCAGTTCATTTTTCTGAGCAATCATCCCGGAAGGAACGGGGGATCCTGGAGCACCTGAAAGAGCAGAATATTGCCGGCATCATCCTTTACCCGATCAACAGCAACAACGTTGATATCATCAGCTCGATGCTCATTAACCACCTTCCGATGGTGCTACTGGACAGGCAACTCGATGAGATAGAATGCAGCAGCGTAGAGTCCGATAATCTGCATGGTACTTATGAGATCGTACAGTACCTGATAGAGATGGGGCATCGGAGTATTGCCTATATCGGGGCGAATGATTCTCATTCAGCCAGGGAACGCTACCGTGGATATTGCCACGCACTCTTCAATAATGGTATACCCGTAACTCAAGGTCTTGTCATCGACCTCTATAATGAATTATTTGATCATGAAAAACAGGAGATACTGGATCCTTCCGAGACAGACCGGATTCTACTGAACCTTCTGGAGGCCAATGAAAAGCTGAGCGCGATCTTTTGTATCAATGATCAGATAGCTCTCCACATGATGGCTGCGGCGGACCGGCAGGGAATCCGGATTCCTGAAGATCTCTCTATAGCCGGATTTGATAATCTTCCATTTATTCAGACCCTTTCAAAACCCCTTACAACGGTTGAACAGGACTTTAACGCAATTGGAAAACACTGTGTTAATCTCCTCATAAATCAGATAGAAGAAAAAGCGCAAAGACCGGAGAATATCATTGTAAAAACACAACTTATAGTTCGCAGTTCTGTAGTAAATTTGCAGAGCAAACTCACCTCTCCCAATCAATAAACTGCGATGTTCCCGCTTTCTGACAATGAGGACAAAAGAAGGCATCATACCCCAGGACATTCGCCCTGCGGATAGTCGTTCCGCAAACCGGGCAGGGCTCCCCTTTCCTGTTTCGGACCTTCACATGGCCACGGATCTTTTTTTCAATCGGTTGTCCCGCTTGCCGGACCTCTTCGATCCCCCATTTCATTGTTCTTATAATGCTTTCAAAAAGGTGTTCCACTTCTTCAGGATTCAAACGGTTACAGGGGGTTTTTGGGTGGAGCCCCGCATCGAAGAGGATCTCATCGGCATAGGCATTACCGATGGCGCTAAGTTTTTCCTGGTCCATGATAAAAGAACGAACCTGCTTCCGTACCCGTGCTATAAGTCTCTTAAATACCTCGAATGTAAATTCATCACTCAGGATATCAATTCCCTGATCTGTATAACCGGGGATCTCAGAAACCTGCGACAGGGCAAGGAGATAGACCTTGCCCATCTGTTTATCATCCAGATACTGCAGGGCCAAACCGTTATCAAGATAAAGGCTGAAAAACACCTTCTTTGATGGCTTCTCCTCTACCGGTACTAACTTCAGCTTTCCTGCCAGCATGAAGTGGAATACAAGGAGCCTGTCATCGAGAGAAAAAGTAAGAAAAGGGCCGGTACGGTGAATTTTCGCAATTCTGCGGCCGGAAACAAGTTCCCGAAAATCTCCCTGCAGATGCTGCCTGAGAACGATCGGATTCCCTACGGTCGAAGCGGTTATTACAGCCCCTTCAACCCTTTCCTTGAGAA
>JAGLYY010000545.1 GCA_023131935.1 Spirochaetales bacterium
CAAGGTAAATCGGGTACAGATCTGCGCTATATCCAGGAGTTACTTGGGCATAAGAGCTCCAAGACCACCGAGATTTACACCCATGTCAGTGAACGGGACATTGGCTGGATTCAGAGTCCTTTGGATAATCTAATGGATTTATCCAAGGAGGCAATCGGACAACAACCCCAAACAGCCATAGGGGGATATTCACGAACAACTTCGTGTAACATGCCAAATGGGAGGTGTTCACGAACCTAGGAGGCGCAAATATACAAGTTATACGAAACCACCCTAGCAAGACAATAAATGGAGGTTGAATAACATGATAATAAAAGCTGTTGAGGTTAAGAATTTTAGATCAATCCGAGAAGCCCGTTTGGATTGTGATGATCTTACAGCTATTGTGGGACGAAATGGCGCTGGCAAATCCTCTTTTCTTTATGCCATAGATACCTTTTATGATATTGCGGCGCCGATAACCGAAGAAGATTTCTTTGATCGAGATATGGGATCTCCTATAGAAATCCGTGTAACTTATGGTGACCTTCGCGATGATGAAAAGGGAGAATTTCAACCTTATATAAGGGACAATATATTAATCGTTACAAAGCGCATTTCAAGCGAAAATGGTCGAATAACGCAACACTATTATGCTGCGGCTTTACAGATACCCCAGTTCGCTGAGATAAGAGCTAAATCTGGTAAAAGAGACCGTGTCAATGCTTGGAACGAACTAGTTGATAGTGATAAGTTACCCAACTTAGGTGGGAGGGCTCGAAGTGCGGATGAAGTTGAAAGACTTATGACTGAATACGAACATAATCATCCAGAGCTTATGGAACCAATTGAGCGGGAAGAGCAATTTTTTGGACCTAAAAACATTGGAGGTGGTAAACTCGACAAGTTCACAAAGTATGTTTTGGTTCCAGCAGTTCGTGAGGCTTCAGATGAGGTAAGTGGCAGAAAAGGAGCGATTTATCAGATTTTGGATATGATTGTTTTAAGAAAAATTAACGCCAGGGAAGATATACAAAAATTCAAATCCGAATTCGAAGAAAGAGTAAAGAAATTGTATAGCTCTGAAAATCTCACCGAGTTGCCGGAACTTGGAATCTCAATTTCTCAAACACTTGAAAAGTTTGCGCCCGGTTCCCAATTAAACTTAGGATGGGATGAGGTTAAACTTCCTGAGGTCCCGCTTCCTGCAGCAAGGGCAACTCTAATCGAAGACAGTTTTGAGGGTGAAATAACTCGCAAAGGTCATGGACTCCAAAGGGCATTAATAGTCACCTTGCTCCAACATTTAGCTATGACAGTTCCTGTAGTGCCAACCGCCGAGGGTTCGACTGAGGAAGAAACTAACATTTCGGAATCTAAAGACACTAAATCATCACAAGGACCTGATCTCATTTTAGCTATTGAGGAACCAGAGCTGTATCTCCATCCATCACGTTGTCGTTACCTATCTAACCTCTTACTTCAACTTGCTGAGAGACCGGGAGTCGGCCTCGGTGTTAGCAACCAAATTATATATACAAGTCACTCTCCATATTTTGTAGATCTCCACCGTTTTGACCAAATTCGAATGGTGAGAAAAGTGCCTTCACCAGATTCCGTTGTGCCGCAGAGCATTGTTACGCATTTTTCCCTAAAGCAAGCTGCAGAGGAAATAGCGAAAGTGTGTAATGCTAATCCCGCTGATTTCACAAGGGATAGCTTTAGAGCACGTGCGATGTCTGTTATGAACACAATTGTGAACGAAGGATTTTTTGCGGACGTGGTTGTAGTGGTAGAGGGACAATCTGAAGTAGGCACGTTATGGAAGCTTCAAGAGATCATGAAAAAGGATTGGCCTCAACTTGGAATAGTCGTAGTCCCAGCAGGCGGAAAGAATAATATAGACCGTCCTACAGTGATTTTCCGAGGACTTTCTATTCCTACATACTTCATCTTCGATGCGGATTCACACCTTATTGGCAAGAGGAAAAAGGAAGAAGATGCTAAAAATCGCAATCATAGATATCTTAGATTAGCCGATGTCCCAATAGAGGATTTCCCAGACACTCAGGTTCACGAAACTTGGGCAGTATTTAACAAGAATCTTGAAGGGATATTCAAAGAAACATTGAGTAGCGATACTTATCAGGCTATTCGAGAGGAAGTGGCGTCCGAATTAGGATATGATGAGAGTGAACGTGTAAGTAAAAACATAGAAGGTACTGCGCGTCTCATAGAAGTTATTTCCGAGAAAAAATATCAAATACCAATTCTTGAAAAAATCATTGAAAAAGTCACTCAATTACGTAGCGGTGAAAGACAAAATGAGGCTGGCTTCGTATAACACAGCATATGCGGCTCACTTCGTTCGCCCAAATTTCGGCTTCGCTGAAACTTCGTATATGCTGGGAACGTTGAAAATGAAAATGATAAAAACACATAACAACAGGCTTAGCCTGAACGTTCTATCAACTACTAATCTTAGCCTTAGTTGGT
>JAGLYY010000546.1 GCA_023131935.1 Spirochaetales bacterium
ACCCGGATGGTTACCGATGTTGAATACGATAATGATACAACAACCCAGTATTATGCTGTCGCCGGGGAAAAACTATATTCCGGAGCAACCGCGGGGGCGCTTGCTGTTCATGGTACCGCTCCAGGGAACGACCCTGCCGCCGATCTGAAAGGACTCTACTTTGACTCAACGAGCCCGATCCCGACCCTCTATCTTTCAGATACCGCGGGTTTTGTGTATTTGAACACCGATGATACGGCATCCGCAGCATGGACAAAATCCGCGGACGCGCTCCAGAACAACTCTGATAAAGCCGCCGCTCTTAGAGATTTCCTCAAAGTGGACCTTGGGACACAGGAGCTCATCATCCTCGGCTCCGAAGATGGTTACTATGAACAATCGTCAGGTACAACCTTCGTAGCTCCAACGGACCTCACAAAAAGCGAAAACTACATCAATTTAGAGCTTCGTGCAGCGGATACCACCCTTGTTTTCCAGCGCTCCAGCGGAACCGATTTCGATTTTTACCTCGGTACAGCTGGCTACGGCCTCTGGAAGAATTCTGACAGCGACGGGGCCAGAAGATGGGACCGGGAGTAATATCCCCGAAACACGCAATGGAATAACAATAAAGCGGGGTCACTCCCGCTTATGGGGACGGTTACCATCATTACCGGAAACAACCGGCTTGGTATTCTATCCATAATTATCCTTTTGATAATCGGCGGATTTCTCCTGATACGGGTGAATGAATCGGAAGGGGAAAAACTCGCTGATGAGCTTGAGAGGACTTGATAGTATGCCAAAAGAGATCACCCATTGGACAATCGCCGAATTGATTTATAGTCGAATGGGTGATTCCTGGCTGAAAAAAGCACTCTCTGAGTATAAAACCATCTACTTCTATGGGGCGGTTATGTATGATTCCCCCTATTACGCCGCCTTGCATTTTGGAGATATTATAAAGGCCGGCTACAGGGCTCATGGTGAGCCTCCCTGTGATACTATTACACCCTATCTGCGGTTAGGGAATATTTATGACCAGGAGCCTCACCCTGCCCTGCTTGCTCTCCTTGCGGGAGCTCTGACCCACTTTTCCGGTGATACTACCCTGCACCCCCTGGTTTACTTCCTTTCGGGCAATAAAACTTCCGCCCATCACACCATAGAGACCCTCATTGATAGGTGGTTCATGGAGGAGAGAAACCTTTTTATACCCGAAAAAGTAGCTCCTCTGCTCCGGCACCTTCCGGTAAAGGAGAAGGTATTTTATTCCTGGGTTCTTTCTTTTTTTAACCTTTCTGAGGATTATCTAAAGGACTTAAAAAAGACCATCCGCCGTCATGGGCTGATTCAGTCCCTTTTTCATAAAATATGGATACGGAGTTTTCTTTCAAGGCTATCCGATATTATGGGGAAAAAATGGCAAAATCAGGTTTCGCTCTTTTATCCGAAAGAAATTAATACTGAATTGCCCCTTTTTTCTGAGGAAATTCCTTACCGTCACCCGGTTACCGGCGAAAGTAGAAAGACGACTCTACAAAAAATTATTGCTGAATCAGTTGAAACAGGGCTTCGCTTGTTTAATCAATTGGAAAGTACCGGGAAAAATGGGAAAATTGTTCCCTTTTTCTCCTCAATTAAGCCCAGGCTTCTGAATACAGGATTACCACCGGAAGAGGGGTCAGCCCAGGCTTATCATGCCGATCGCGATTTACTCAGAAACCTCATTGGCTCCTATATCAGTTTTTCCTGATAGTTCAGGGACAGAGGGGATAG
>JAGLYY010000547.1 GCA_023131935.1 Spirochaetales bacterium
GATAGACTGAATGCTGGGGTTAAGGCATAATGTTCCAAACGAGGCGACGGTCTCATATTCAGGCCCCGGCCCTTTGACAAACTTGAAAGGACCCTCCTTTACCTCGGCTTCCCGCTTGCACGCGACACCGCAGGCAAAACAGGTGCTTTTGCCTGTAAGTAATTGCTCTCCATAAGCGATAGGTCCAATGTCATCAAAGTGTTCCCATTCAGACTGCTGCCAGTTCTTCATGGGTATATCACCGCATATTACCCCGACATCCATATGTGCCGCAGTACCGAAAGAGCGGAGGGCCTCCATCGCGATACTATCTGCGTATACTTCCTTGAGTTCTTTTTTCTGATCAGCAAGCCTGTCAGGATTGGCAATCTCTAATTTCCCTGTTCCTTTTACAAAAACTGCTTTAAGCTTTTTCGCGCCCCAAACAGCACCCAGGCCGGTCCGCCCCGCGACATGTCCTTTCTTGTGGATTATCGAAGCAAACCGTACAAGATTTTCCCCCGCGGGACCTATGGTAAAGACTTGCCCCGGTCTGGATGATTCCTGTTTCAGGTCCGTGATCATTTCATCATTCACGGCATAAACATCCCGGCCCCAGTATCTGCCGGCATCCCTTATCTGAACAGTATCATTATCAATGTATAGATATACCGGTGCCTTCGACTCACCGGTAATGACTATTCCGTCATAACCGGCAAATTTCAGTTCCGCGCCAAAATAACCGCCTATATTGCATTCACCCCACAAACCGGTTAAGGGCGACTTTGAACATACGGTCCATCTGGCCACCGCGTTCATCCTGATTCCTGTTAAAGGTCCGGTCATGACAATGAATGGATTTTCAGGAGAAAGGGGGTCGAAATCGGGCTCCTCCTTAATCAAATCAAGATAAATTTTCGCTCCAAATCCGAGTCCCCCAATATATTCCCTTGCAAATTCCTTATCCAAAGGCCCAGTCTTAATGGTTCCTGTGCTCAAGTTTACATGCAGTATCTTCCCGGCATACCCATACATAATTCTGTTCCTTTAAAAAACAATATATTCAGCGTATCCATTTTCCCGGAGATATTCCGGATACATAGCATACGTAGGTTTTATAGCAGGTAAAAGCTGTAATATTTTTGGTACAGGTCCTTTCGCGACCATTTGTTTCCGTGTTAAGGCTGTCATAAGGTTAACTTTGCCAAACCAGAATTTATGCGCGATGTCCGCGCTCATTGTCATTTCAACATCAACCTTCGATTCTTCATCGGCAGTTTTGATAATGAGTTTTTCTCCTGCGCAGTCTATGAGAAGTACAACATCAGGATCTGAATATTTGAACCTGATTACCAGTTTTGAAGCGAGAAGTTTGTCAGCAACCGTCGGTGTGTCCGCAATCAGCCTGAAAAAACCCGCAAGCACCTCTTCAAACTTCTCGGAAGTCTTAAAATATCCCATAAAAAGTCTCCTTATTATTGATTAATACGCATTCTTAAGAGATACAAGTATCTCCTCTTTTACCATTTCTCTCGGATTATAAAAGCTCGTACCATCCATTACCGCGGCCTCTGCTATCTCCGGAAGAGCTTCTTCCGGAACTCCGGTTTCTTTTAGCGTTAAAGGAAGTCCTGCAAGCTTATGCAATTTTAAAGTAAGCTTTCTGACAGCTTCGATCGATCTTAACGCGGCTTCATCTGCCCGAAGCCCGGATACATCCTCCCCCATAAACAAAGCGAGTTTCGCGAACTTGTCTTTCACTTCCTGAAAATTATATTCCATGCCGTGAGGAAGAAATATCGCGTTTGCGATTCCATGAGGGACATGAAAGAGTCCTCCAACCGAATGGGCCATACTATGAACGCAGCCGACCATGGAATGAGTAAACGCGGTCCCGGCCATATTGGACGCGATAAGTATTGCGCTTCTGGCCTCTACATTGTTTCCATTCTCCACCGCCTCTACAATATTATTAAATATCAGTTCTACAGCTCCTGCCGCAAGCGCGTCAGAAAATGGTGACCACTGTAATCCCACATAGGCCTCAATTGCATGGGTCAGGGCATCCATAGCAGTTGCCGCCGTCATTTTCGGGGGCAGGGAAAACGTCATTTCCGGATCCAGGACAGCGAGAGAGGGTAGAAGGAATTTATCGGTAAAGGGCATTTTTATCTTGTTCTTTTTGTCATAGACCACGGCGATCATTGTTACCTCGCTGCCTGTTCCCGCGGTAGTCGGAATCGCAATCAGGGGATTGAGAGGCTCCGTTAAAGTATGAGCGCCTGAATAATCCTCAATCAGATTGCCCCCCATGGAAACCAGAATATTCACCGCTTTCGCGGTATCAATGACACTACCGCCGCCAATCGCTATTATTCCTTCCGCGCCGCTTGATTTTACCTGGTC
>JAGLYY010000548.1 GCA_023131935.1 Spirochaetales bacterium
CCCGGGAAATAACCCGTGATGACCTTACCCTCATCCCTTACGGAAGGGACGCTCCGGGAGAATTCCGTATCTCCTCAATTGAAATGATTCCCGGGAAGATATCCTTCACCCTTTCGGGCTGGGATATGGAGTTCCGGTTGAGGGTCCCCGGGGAGCATAATGTCCTCAATGCGACGGCCGCGATTGCTCTGGCGGTAATCCTTCTGCGGAAAGAGGGGTTGGATCCCGATAGGACCCTAATGGAAAAGATCAGAAAGGGACTTGCTCAATTCTCCGGGGGCAATCGGCGGAGTGAAATCATCGGAGAAACAGGCGGGGTCCTTTTTATGGATGATTACGGCCACCATCCTACGGAGATCAGCAAGACCCTTTCGGGATTAAGGGATTTTTTCCCTGACCGCCGTCTGGTTGTAGATTTCATGTCCCATACCTATTCACGCACCAGAGGGCTTATGGAGGAATTCAGCAAATCCTTTAAAGCTGCCGATGAGGTCATTCTTCACCATATTTACCCCTCCGCCCGGGAAGAGGATGATGGCGCGGGTCTTGACGAAGAGCTTTTTGAAAAAGTTTCCTTCCATCACCCAAAAGTATCCTACTTCCATGAAATAATGGATGCTGTACCTTATCTTGAGGAAAATCTTAAAAATGGTGATCTTTTTATCACCATGGGCGCTGGAGATAACTGGACTCTGGGGAAAAAGCTCTACGAATCTTTCAAGGAAAGATTTAAAGATAAAAACAGGAAAATGGAATAGAGATACTGAAGAAAATTCTTCAGAATTGCTTTATTAGGAGAGTACCGGTTCGTGAAAAGTATGACAGGATACGGCTACCGAGAGGTCAGTGACAGCACGGTTTCATTCAGCGTTGAGATAAAATCCTATAATAACCGCTATCTGGATATCATTGTGAACCTCCCCCCCTTCCTTTCCCCTTTAGAGCCGAGAATCCGGGAACTCCTCGGAAAGAGGGTCAACCGGGGGCGGGTGGAGACAACTGTCAGGCTCAGAGAGCTGACTGAGGATACGCGGATTTACCTTGACAGGAACGCGGTACAGGGGTATATCCATGTACTCCATGAACTCATTGGAGAAGCGGGATTAAAGGATGATATTCGCCTGTCGCATCTTCTCCGGCTTGATGGTGTTTTACGAACTGAAAAGAGCAGAAATATTGATGAACTCTGGGAAAAGATCCTACCTCAATTCGAAGAGGCCTATAAGGATTTTGAGGAAGCCCGCAATTCCGAGGGAACTTTCACCAAACAGGATATCCTTGAAAAAATCGCCATTGTTGAAGATGTTGTTCGGCAAATCAAAACCCATGGCGCGGCCCTGGAAGAAAGAATCACCGAAGGGATCAGAGAACGGTTTCACCAGGTCCTTGGGAATAAAATTGATGAAGATCGGGTCCTGGCGGAAACAGCTGTTCTCCTGGTGAAATACAGCATTAACGAAGAATTGTCCCGTCTTTCCGGGCATCTGTCAGTTTTCAGGGAGATTGCCGAAAAACCGGGGCTTGTGGGAAAAAAACTCGATTTTCTCTGTCAGGAGTTGAACAGGGAGATTAACACGATAGGTTCTAAAAGTATGATAATGGAGATAAATCAGAGGGTTGTTGACGCGAAGGACGCCCTCGAGAATATACGAGAGCAGTTGCGTAATGTCGAATGATCTGAAGATTGCCATTTCAGGGAAAAGCGGATGTGGCAATACTACTGTCAGTAAAATTGTTGCCGAGAAGCTTAATCTTCGGTTGATTAACTACACCTTTCACACAATGGCGGAAGAGCAGGGTATTTCATTCAGAGAACTCTGCGAGCGGGCTGAAAAAGATTCGAGTTACGATAAACATCTCGACAGGAAACAGATAGAAATGGCTTCTGAAGGGAATTGTGTATTGGGTTCAAGACTGGCGATATGGCTCTTTAAAGATGCTGACATTAAGATTTTTCTTACCGCTCCGGCTGAAGTTCGTGCCCGGAGGATCGCCGAGAGGGAGGGAGAGGATCTTGAAAGGGTAATGAGGGAAACCGCGGAACGTGACGAACGGGACCGCCAGCGATACCTTCGACTCTACAATCTCGACAATAACAAGTATGATTTTGCCGATCTTATCATCGAAACCGAAAAGTATGATCAGTGGGAAGAGGCAGACCTGATTATAAAAGCTGTACGGGGAAGGCTGTAGGGGGATAACCTGAATCATATTTACATTGTTTGTACAATTCACTATGATAGCCCAAAGGCAACAGAAGGACAGGAGATAAATAGATGATTCTGCCGCTGGACGATTTAATCAGCAACGAAGATAACGTATATGCATTAACCTGCGCGGTAATCCGCAGGGCCCTTCAAATCACCATCACCGGTGATGAAGAAGTTGAAGAAAATCGGGGAAAAATTGTTTCCACCGCAATCAAACAGGTCCTTTCAAAGAAGGTTGAATACCGTATCGAAGAATAAGCTACCTGTAATACTCATCTTCGGACCCACCGCTGTCGGAAAAACAGACCTGTTATTCCGGCTCTTCCGGGGGAAAACGGAGATTATCAACGCTGACTCAATGCAGGTCTACAAAGGGATGGATGTTGGTACCGCGAAACCGTCCCCCGGCCTCCTTAAGGCACTTCCTCACCACCTGATCAATATAGTATCCCCCTCAGAGCAGTTTGATGTGGGTAACTTTGTGAATCATGCAAATAAACTGGTTCCCGAGATCCTGGGGAGGGGGAAGGTCCCGGTAATTTCGGGGGGAACAGCCTTCTATTTCAAACATTTTCTCTACGGCCTGCCGAAGGTCCCTAAATCGGATCCTGCGATAAGGGAAAAATGGGGAGAACTCTGTAAACAGGAGGGAATTTCCTCTCTTTACCGGAAACTGAAGAGGGTTGATCCCTCTTCAGCAGAAAGGATAAAGCCGGAGGATGAGTACCGGGTACAGCGGGCACTGGAAGTCTGGGACCAGACGGGTACTCCTCTCTCCTCTTTCCCCATCCCTGATACTCTCCGGGATGATATCGACCCACTGATAATTGGTTTGGACCGGGAGAGGGGGGAACTTTATAAGCGGATCGATTTAAGGGTGGAAATAATGTTCCGTCAGGGTCTCCTTTCAGAGTTCCGGGACCTGTTGAAACAGGGGTATGACGAAGATTCTCCGGGGCTTCAGGCAATTGGGTACCGGGAGATTTTCCTCTTTCAGAGAAATGGTTGTCTCAGGCTCAAGGATATAAAGGAACTCATTGCACGGAATACCCGCCGGTACGCGAAACGGCAGATCACCTTTTTCCGGAAAATCCCGGAGGTCCGGTGGTTCCACCCCGATGATGAAAAATTACCAATGATGTTTGAGGAATTTATTAACAAATACAGAGAGAATCAGCCGCCCGCTTCCTTGGTAGCTCAAGGAGGCAAAAAGCAATAATCCTTCCACATTGAATGTGCTTCTTTCAGGGAACCATTTTTGTTATTCGATATTGAAAACCGGAATTTTCCTGTTTTACGGCTTTTATGGTGAAGAGCTTTAATTCCGTCGCGATAAGTTCTTGCAGTCATGTTTATTCCTCCAATGAGGCTGAATTAAGACACGATTGACCAGCTCACTCCAGTCTAACCCTAATAATAATCCCACTGGAGCAAGCTGAAGGCTCATTCAGCTTATTCGTCCGGATGAAATGGAGAAAAAATGGAACGGATTTATCGGAGAAGGTGAATAATGGGGATGAAAGTATCGGCGATTATGGCTGGATTCGCCAAGCTATGGGGAAAGGATCGAGAATCTAAGATTTTCCCCAAGAAATTTTAATTTTTTTCTTGCATTTGGAGGTTATTCATGCCAGCGTGGTATACTTGTAGCAGAAAATATCGTTCATTTCTATAAGTATTCAGAGATTATTGTGACAGCAGTAGTGTGAACAGCTTGGATTTTGCAACAAACCCAAGCAAAATGACTGAAACAGGCGGTAGAATGATTACAAAATATTGCTTCCTTCCAATCCTTACGGTATTTCTGTTATTAGCAGCATGTACCCCTCAGGATATCAGGAAAGCGGATTTTCAGGTTGAGGCCGGGGCTGAATTACCCGCGAGTCCGCATCAGCTTTCGATTATTACTCCAATAGTCATTCTGAAAAACAATGGCAGCGGGACCTATTCCGAAGGCGTTCTGTCGGTTTTGCTTTCGGATGGAGTGTCGGAATCTGAATTAGCCTCGGTATCGCTGGAAGATTTGGAAGCTGCACCGGGGGAATCCGTTTCTTTTCCAATCAAGTTTATTATTCCGAAGAATGCCCTCGGAGAAAGAGATTTGCATTTTCAGGTAACCGAAGAAAGTACAATAACCGGTCCCGTAATAAAACCCGTTGATATCCAGCCGTGCCTAACGGAAACAGAACCGAACAACAGCCGTTATGCAAACGCTAACATTTTACTTCAGAACAACGGCTATCAAGGAGATATCAGTACAGAGTTCGATGTAGATTGGTATAAACTGACCCTGGCTCCTGGAAAGAGTGTGGGTTTCCTGATTGATGGAGAAACATCATGGATAAGCATTGAATTATATCTTAATTTGGAAGGTGACCCCTTTCAGAACTATGTTGACGATGATTTCTCTTACAAACTGATTATTGAAAACACGGAAAGTTACTCAACTGATATGTATATTAGAATCAACACAGATAACTACCAGTAGTACTGGATAGTAACAGAGGGGATATAGAAATGAAAAGTCTATTTAAAGTGATTTGCATTTGCATACTACTTTGCAATTTTGTTTTGACCATAGAGGCAGATGGATCAACATGCCCTACGCATGGAGACACTTATATGTGGTACTGTGATTCCTGCGGTATCTGGATTTGTTCTGCATGTTTTCCTTGCCACTCTTGTAATCCTCCAAACTCTGAAAGAAGCCATGTGTACGGCCCTTGGAGTGGCTGGACCAGCATCAATGATAGTCAACACGCAAGGACAAAAACATGTACAAACGGTGATTGCGGTGCTTCCAAAACAGAGAAGGAAAATCATACAAAAGCCTGGGTAGGTCTTACTTACAAGTGCACCGAGGGCTGCGGTTGGGTGAATACAACAGAGTCGGGAAAAGCTGCAGAGGCGCATGGTACTGCTGTTGAAGCCCAGGCGAATGCCTCTTCTTCAAGCGGTGCATCCGGCAGCAGCCAGACACAATCGGGTATCTGTGAAATTGAGAGCAAAGCAGGTGATACTGATGTGGAGTATGCCAGGACGGAAGAAGGGTATGGTGATGGTAATGCCCAAGCCGCCGCGTACCAGGAAACGGTAGCCGTCGCGGCAAAAGGGGACGTTGATGAGCTTAACCTTGAAATTGATATATTGACGGCATTGAAACAGGAGAAACTGGAAGAAGACAACAAAGAAAAGATTTGTTCAATTTGCGGAGCCGTACTATTGGCCGGTAATCCGGTGAATGTGCTTAACGGGTCTAAAATAGAATCCTTCACTGACCTGACGATCGGTTCTATAAATGTCGCGCCGCGAATTGACCGTCAGTACAATAATCAAAATGAAATAGCATTGAGTTGGGGGCAAGGCTGGGAGTTGAATTATGACAGCCGTATAATTTTTGGAGTAAAACCAAAAGCTCAGGAAGCATATATTCTGGCGGTACTTAAACTGGCTGAGGTTAGGAAGGCTTATATCGATGCTGAAACGGCAATCGGAAACGCATTGGTACATTATCGAAAATCTATTAGTTTTTTTCGATCAGCGGCTGACAATTACGGCGAAGCAAAAGATGCCAAAGATCTGGCGTATGATCATATTTATATTACACC
>JAGLYY010000549.1 GCA_023131935.1 Spirochaetales bacterium
CATCCCGATATTCATAGAAGGGAAGATCCATACCCCAGGCTGGGTCACCAGTCGCGTATTCTTCGTAGGTCACAATGGATTCTTTAAAGCCGTCAGCATTTTTGTCGACACTGATCCATTCACCACTCCAATCATCTTTGGAATAGGAAAACCTTCCGGCAAGTCCAAGAGTCCCCTCCATAACGGGTAGAGTGGTTCCGATGGTGAAAGATGGAGTCACCTGGCTGTATGAGCTTTTATAACCCTCAAGAGTATAGGGTACGGAAACCGTGTCGCTGTTGGTAATCATCCGGTATTCTTCAGTTTTCGGATCATTATAGTAGTAAATCCCCGCGATGATCCCAAGGTCAAGACCGGCGAGGCGAAGTGAGTAGAAAACATCAGCGGTTACGTTATAGCGAAGGTTATTATCTTCCTGTACTTCATTCTCCGTCGCGGCATTGTAGTTCGTTAAAGTATCTAACCAATGTTGGGAGTACAGGTCTCCGATTATCCTGCCCCCGGCTACACTATTGCCGTCAGATACCGGAAAAAACATGGTTGCGCCAAGACGCGGGTGGATATAGCTATAGGTTTGCTCAAAGGTACCCCCTATAACGCCCGGACCGTCGATGGTACGGGTGCGAAGATCTTTTCTACTGTTGAGATAAAGATAGAGATCAGGAATGATCATTTTTTTCTCAAACTGCAGCATTACAGCCGGGTTCCGCGTATATGCCAGGTCCGGGTACATGTACTGAAGATCACCTGTGATGGATGGCAGGAATACATACAGCGGGATTTCCTGTGCGAAGAGGAACCCAAAAGGAACCACCGTCAGCAGGATTAATGCGAGGATAAATTTTTTCATTTGTTTCTCCTTAAATTGTTTGCCCCAGTATAGGAGTAATTTTAACAAGAATCAACCAAAATATCTCTAATCAACAAAATATATTCACGGAATAACAGAAACAGATTCGCAAAATCTTATTGGCGAATGATTTTTAACAGAACATACCGCCGAAATACACAAGAAAATCGAAAATGAAGTTTAAAACCAATCTTAGTACCCCTCATCACCCCTTTGCGATCTTTGCGGCTTTGCGTGAGCCCTTCTTGAGATCTTCTTCCGTTGACCCACCCCGGTATCCATATTACACTTTATATAGAGATTGTTTTCTGGAGGTGACAGATGATTCAGCAGATCGTTGTCGGGGTCGATGGTTCCGACAGTTCTCTGGCAGCCTGGGACCAGGCCTTGAATCTGGCGGAAAAGCTTTCCGCTTCAATGAAAGGGGTTTTCGTTATCGATATCCGGAAAACCCAGGTTCCCCTTGTGTACGCGGGTGGTTCCTATGAGGTCACTTTCGAGAGAATTTACATACCGCCGGACCCGTCGCTGCGGGAGTTTTACCAGAAAATATCCGAGGACCTTCGGGACTTTGCCGTGAAGTGTATGGATGCCTGTGCCGGCAGGGCGAAGGAGCGGGGAATTCCCGCGGAGTATACGATAGAGGAGGGTTATCCCAGCGAAATACTCCGGGAAGAGGCCCGGTCCGGCGGCATGATTGTGGTTGGGCAGCTTGGTGAAAATGCTGAATACAGGCGGACGATCGTAGGATCCACTACTGAAGACCTTGTCCGGATGTCCCCCCGGCCGGTCCTTATGGCAACAAGGGATGTGAGGGACATTAAAAGGGTCCTTTTCCCTTACGATGGCAGCCGGACTGCCGAAGCGGCCCTGCAGTTGTATATCAATGCAATGAAAGGGCTGGCTGAAGAGTTCATTATGCTGCGGATTGGGGAAGATGAGGATGATCGCTGCTGTGAGAG
>JAGLYY010000055.1 GCA_023131935.1 Spirochaetales bacterium
GATCATGCCTCGTAGCATGTTACACTTAGGTATTGTCGCATCCTCGATAAATCTCCTGAAGCTAAGTGGTGAAAGTAATAGTTCTCTATATTTCACTATCGGCTACACTTCATAAGATTGGTAACAAAATTGTGAACAAAAAGAAATGCTCCTATATGCTCCATAGTGTTGTTTGCGGAATATTCCGCAGGAGGACTTCATTCGATCGAAAATTAATACTATCATCAAAAAACAGCGGGGTAATTCATGGAAAATTTTAACATTGATATAATAAAAGCTTTTAACTGTTCCGGAAAACCGGAAAAGCTGGATGGTGGACAGAGACAGTCATACAAGGTTGGCGATCTTGTATTTAAACCAATCGATGATAGAGAAAGATATAGCTCAAATTGCGGTATACTATTACAAATAGAGTGTTCAGGATTCAGATTGTCAATGCCGCAAACGAGCATCTATGGTGACTTTGTTTATAAAGGCTGGGCGGCAACGAAATTTGAACCCGGAGAGCATATTAATGGGAATTGGAGAGAGAAATTAGAAATCGCCGGGAAATTTCATGGCGCGTTAAAAAAACTCTCAAATATTGATATTTTGAAGGGGGAGGATATTTGGTCAAAAGCTCATTCCATTGCTTGGGAAGAGACCAAATTACCTGATGATATTGATGATGGAATACAGAGACACCTAAATATTCTGTTTACTAATTATAGGAAATTAGATTATATAAATCAGATAATACATGGTGATTTATGCGGAAATATTCTATTTCATAAAGATCATGAACCATTAATTATTGATTTCTCACCCTCTTTACGACCAAGAGAATACGCGGAATCAATTCTTATAGCAGATGCAATAGCCTGGGAAAATGCGCCTGTAAGTATTATCGAACTCCTACCGGTAAGCATAAAATATAAACAAATGTTGTTAAGGGCTGTAAATTTTCGATTAATTGTTGACGCCTTATTCTATAAAGATAATTACGATCTTTTCTTTGAAGATTTTTCAAGATTTGAACCATTAATAGAAAAACTATTATAAAGCAGGTCGTTTATCTATTTGGACCGGAGGAGCATAAAACTATTTTTCAGAGAAGAGTTCCCATCTTTGCCAGAGCTTCCTCTACTGTGAGGTTTTCATAACTCTCTCGTCTTCGCAAGTCTTTAAGAGTAATCTTCCCGGCGGCATATTCATCTTCTCCGCATATTACCGCGAGGGGGATCCCCTTCTTTTCGGCATAGTTAAACTGGTTTCCCAGTTTCTTCTTTTCCGGATAGACCTCACACCGGATTCCCCCCTTTCGCAGGGTTCTGGCGATTAAATGATAATGAGATATGAGGTTTGTATCAAAACAGAGGATGAGGACCTCCGCCTGTGCTGTCGGCACAGGGGTTTTGCCCAACTCTTCGAGGGCCGCGATTAAACGGTCGATACCGATAGAGGATCCGACACCGGGTAGATGTGTTTTTGTATAAAGGGATGCGAGATCATTGTACCTGCCGCCGGAACAAACCGATCCTATTCCCGGAAGATCGTTGAGAAAGGTTTCATAAACAAGACCGGTGTAATAATCAAGTCCCCGGGTTATAGAAGGATCGAGGATGTAGCGGTGAGAGATGCCGAGGTCCTTGAGGTATCCATGGAGGATTTTAAGGCGTTCAGTATCTTCCCCCTCTCCCCCCGCGAGAGCGGCCATTTTTTCCAGTGTGCTGTTAAAGTCTTTTTCGGCCGTGATAAAATCAAGAATGCTTTCAGCTTTTTTTTGCTCCCCGGTAATGTCGGTAAGCATTGAGAATACTTTTTCCTGCCCGATTTTTGCGAACTTATCTACGATCCGTAGTATCTCAGCGGAAAATTCATCAAGATCCAGTTTTTTCAGGAACCTGTTGAAAATACCCCGGTGGGAAATCCGGAAGGTGAAATCTCCGATGCCAAGAGCTTCAAAGGAATCGTTCATAAGCTGGAGGATTTCAAGGTCAGAGGAGGGGGAATCTGTTCCGACTATGTCAAAGTCACACTGGATGAATTCCCGGTATCTTCCCCGCTGTGTGTTTTCACCCCTCCACACCTTTGATATGTGATACCGCTTGAAGGGGAGGTAAAGATCGCGTTCGTGGGCTGCCATGAAACGGGCGAAAGGGACAGTCAGGTCAAATCGCATGGCAACATCCCTTTTCCCGAGGTCCTTGAAAGCGAATATCTGCTTATCGGTTTCACCTCCCCCTTTCCCGAGGAGCACATCCGCGTATTCAAGAACCGGAGTGTCGATAGGGACTAATCCGAAGGACTGGAAGACAACCTCAAGGAGATGGATAATCTGGCTCCGCTGAATCTCCTTTTCCGGTAAGAAATCACGGAAACCTTTCAGAACACGGGGTTCAATTTTCATAACACATCTCCTTTAGGGATTTCAAAAGCCCCTCTCTAATATGCAAGAAATAAGTGGATGAATTCAAGCGGTTATTGGGCCTTGATTTCAATTTCACCGTTGTAGTGAACGACCACC
>JAGLYY010000550.1 GCA_023131935.1 Spirochaetales bacterium
GCACGATTCAACGCCTGTATTCAATCTTGAAGGGTGAGGAACTGGAAGAAGAATCGGAAGATATTAATCCCAATGAAATGGCCTGGCAACCGAAAGAACCCATGCCGGTAGTTTATAATCCTAAAGTACCGATGGAGTTCTTCGATTTTATTGTGATTGATGAGTGTCACCGTTCTATTTATAACCTGTGGAAGCAGGTACTGGATTATTTTGATGCTTATCTTATCGGTCTCACTGCGACTCCTGATAAACGAACTTTCGGTTTCTTTAATGAGAATGTGGTCAGCGAATATTCGCATGAGGAGGCAGTTGCAGATGGTGTGAATGTGGGTTATGAGGTTTATACGATTGAAACTGAGATCACGAAAAATGGTGCTCAGCTAAAGGCTAAAGAGTATGTTGACATCCGCAACCGCCTTACTCGGAAAAAACGCTGGACACAGCTTGATGATGACATTGATTATTCAGCTAAGGATTTGGATAAAAGCGTTGTTAATAAGAGTACAATACGAAATATTATCCGGACTTTTAAAGATAAGTTAAAGGAGATATTCCCCAACCGGAACGAGACGCCTAAGACGCTTATTTTTGCTAAGACCGATAGTCATGCAGATGATATTATACAAATAGTCAGGGAAGAGTTCGGAGAAGGCAATGAGTTCTGTAAAAAGGTCACTTATAAAACCGAAGAAGATCCAAAATCCGTTCTGGCACAGTTCCGTAATGAGTATTATCCAAGAATTACGGTAACTGTTGATATGATCGCTACGGGAACAGATGTAAAACCTCTTGAATGTCTCTTGTTCATGAGAGATGTGAAATCACGGAATTACTTTGAACAGATGAAAGGCAGGGGTACACGTACACTTGATTTTGAAGATTTAAAACAGGTCACGCCTTCGGTAAATACCGCCAAAACTCATTTTGTGATTATCGATGCTATTGGCGTAACCAAATCCCTTAAAACCGACAGCAGGCCCCTGGAAAGGAAAAAGAGTGTCCCTCTGAAAGACCTGCTTCAGGGAGTGATGCTTGGCGCGCGTGATGAGGATACTTACCTGTCGTTAGCTAATCGCCTGGCGAGGTTAGATAAACAGATGAGTGACGAAGAAAAGGAGAAATTTACAGAGCTAACTAACGGAAAAAACATTCGTCAGTTTACCCATCTGTTGCTGAATCCCTTTGACCCGGATAAAGTGGAGGCAGAGACAAGAAGAGTACATAACTTTCACCATGATGATCCTGTTGATGAGGATAAGATGGAAGAGATTAAGGAGAAAATGATTGACCGGGCCAAGGAGCCAGTCAATGCAATATTAATTGATTATGTTGAGAATGTCCGTAAATCCATCGAACAGGTTATAGATGGGGTGAACATTGATACGGTAACTTTCGCAGGGTGGGACAAAGAGGCAACCTCAAAAGCTGAAAGTACTATTCTTGAGTTTAGTGAATTTCTTGAACAGCATAAAGACGAAATTATAGCTCTTAGTATATTTTATAATCAACCTTACCGTAGGCGTGAACTGACCTACAAAATGATAAAAGAAGTATTGATCCTGCTGAAAGCTCAAAAGCCAACACTTGCCCCGCAATATGTTTGGGGTGCTTATGCTTTGTTAGATAAAGTAAATGCCAGGAGTCCCAGGAATGAATTGACTACTCTGGTTTCATTGATTCGCAGGGTAACGGGTCTTGATGAATTACTCACTCCTTATGA
>JAGLYY010000551.1 GCA_023131935.1 Spirochaetales bacterium
TGGATGCAGGATACAATCGAGGCCGACAACCTGTCCCCCGAGGGGTGGGGGACCTACTGTTTGAGGATTCTTCTTCCAGAGGAGCTGTCTTGTCCGGGAATCCACCTTCCCCACATTCCGGGTGATTTCCGCCTCTACATCAACGGTAAACTGGCAGCTGAAAGCGGTAATCTGAAAACTCAAAGGGGACCGGCGGAAGACAGTTTCCGGGCATCAGTAATCCCCTTTGTACAGGCTCCTGAGGTTAATGTAGTAATTCAGATTTCTGATTTTAACAACTTAAGCGGCGGGATTATCTCCTCCATCCGGTTGGGCACCTTCGAACAGGCAACCCGGAACAAGGCAAAGAAAGATTATTTTGATATTTTCCTTTTCGGGACCCTGATGATAATCGGATTTTATCATTTAAGCTTTTTCATAATAAGAAAGAAGGATACATCAGCCCTTTACTTTGGGCTGTTCGCCATCCTTCTCGGTCTGAGAAGCCTGATATACGGCCAGGAACTGCTGTTTACTTTTCTCCCCTGGATATCCGTTAAACTCGAGATGACCATAGGGCACCTGACCTTCTACCTTGCTGTTCCCATTTTCATGAGTTACCTCTACAGCGTTTTCCCGGAATTCCGAAACCGGTGGGTCAGTATTCCAGTTCTGATTGTAAGCCTGCTTTTCTCTCTCCTGGCAATTTTCACACCCCACCGGTTCTACGTTAAACTACTCTTTGTATATCAGATCGTTACTCTGTTAATCGCTGTATATACACTTGTTGTTTTAATAAAAGGGGTTCGCATCAGACGCAGGGAAGCACTGGCTTTTATTGCAGGATTTCTTGTAATTTTTATTCTGCTCATCAATGATATTCTATACGCCCAACTCATCATCTCAACAGCTCACCTGATACCCGTTGGACTCCTGGTCTTTATCTTCAGTCAGTCCGTAATGCTCAGCTGGAGATTCACAAAAGCCCTCAACACAAGCGAAAGACTCACCGCTGAACTGTCGGATACAAACCGGAGCATGCGCCGTTTTATACCGGAAGAGTTCCTCCGGTTCCTAAACCGGGGATCCATTACGGAAGTTGCCCTTGGGGACCATGTTGAGAAAGAGATGACAATCATGTTCTGTGACATCAGGAATTTCACCTTCCTCTCTGAGCACCTTTCCACCGAGGAGAATTTTAAATTCATCAATTCTTTTCTCAGGAGAATGGGTCCGATTATCAGGGAATACGGAGGATTTATCGACAAGTACATCGGCGATGCGATAATGGCCCTGTTTCCATCCTCCGCTGATAACGCTCTATACGCCGCGATCGACATGCAGACAAGACTCGCCGAGTACAACGAGGAAAAACGGTTGAAACTGGGGCGGATAACCATCAGCATGGGAATAGGGATACACACCGGGAAGCTGATGCTCGGCACCATAGGCGAGGAGGAGAGGATGGACAGCACGGTTATAAGCAATGCCGTCAATCTTACCTCCAGAATCGAGGAGATGACAAAACAGTACGGTTTGAACATCGCGATCAGTCAAAGTACCTTCCAGAACCTGGCAGATCCAGGCATGTACAACATCCGTTTTATGGGAAAGGTTCCCGTTAAGGGGAAGAAAGAGCCTATCGCAATCTTTGATCTCTTCGACGGAGATCCCCCGGAGATGCAGGAGAAGAAACTTCACTTTCACAAGGACTTCGAGGAAGCAGTAAACAGTTTCTATCTGAATAGATACAAAACCTCCTTTAAAAAATTCAACTCACTCCTCAGCAGAAATCCTGAGGACACCGCGCCAATTCACTATATACGGCTAATCCAGTCTCTCCACAGGGCGGGAATCGTTGACCTGTTGTAGGTATTGTGGAGCCGTCGGGGGCGGCACTTGTAAACTATATGCTACTTATCTTGCATATAGTTGAACTATATGCAATAATACCTGCATATGGTATACAGAACATTTTGGATCGAAGAGATAGAAAGACGATTGACCCAAAGGTCTGTTCTCTGGTTACGCGGCGTACGGCGGTCCGGCAAGACCTTTTTATGTCGGTCCATTGAGGATGGCGAATACTTCGACTGCGAGCTGCCGTCACAGAGACGTTTTTT
>JAGLYY010000552.1 GCA_023131935.1 Spirochaetales bacterium
CTCTCATGGCTGAAGGGACCTCTCCCCTGCAGTTCTTATTACCGATTGTCCATGGGACCTACACGGTGGAGGCCGAGGGTGATGGAGGGAGTAGTACCATTCAGTTTCAGGTGCAGTGAACGACCACCCGCAAAGCTATAACAGTCATAGGGGGTTATTTTTCTTTAGGTTATTTACATTTCTTTATCAAAGGCCCGTATATCGTTGAAAAAGCGCTGTTTCCCCCCTTCCATGGTCTTTATCGCACCTAACTTTCGATGTATACTTAGATCATGAAGAAACTGCCTCTGGGAATCCAAACATTTAGTGATATTATTGAAGATGGTTATCTTTATATAGACAAGACGAAATTCATCTACAACATTGCAAGTCAGGGAAAGTATTATTTTCTCTCCCGGCCCCGCAGGTTCGGTAAGAGTTTGACATTAAGTACTCTTGGCTCCCTGTTTGAAGGAGAAAAAGAGCTCTTCAAGGGCTTATACCTCTACGATCAGCCATGGGATTGGAAAAAGTGGCCGGTCTTGCGGTTTGATTTTAGTGAACTTTCTGAAGAACAAAACGAAGAAGAGTTGAAGCAACTGATTTCGGAAAGTATCAAATCAATGGTTAAACAGTATGATTTGATATTAGATGAGAATCTGCCATACAATCAGTACTTCAAAGCTGCTTTAAAGGCCCTCCCTGACAAAGCTGTTATTTTGATCGATGAATATGACAAGCCTATTCTTAACAACATTACCGATCCGGCTAAGGCTAATAAGGTAAAGGAAATTCTTAAAGGTTTTTACACCATAATTAAGGGTTCCGATGCATATGTGAGGTTTGCCTTTCTGACCGGGGTAACAAAGTTTGCAAAAATCAGTGTATTCAGCGGCCTTAACAATCTGACGGATTTAACCATGAAAGAAGCTTATGCCGATCTTTGCGGATACACGGAGGAAGAACTCGATTTGTACTTTGGTGATGAATTTATTAATATAGCAAGAAATATTAATTCGTCAGTGGAAGATCTAAGATCGAAAATTCGTGAATGGTACAATGGTTTCAGGTTTTCATCCAGAGATGTCCGGATGTATAATCCCATCTCCATACTTAATTTTGTTTTGGACAGGAAGTTTAAAGCCTACTGGTTCGAAACAGGAACCCCGATGTTTCTGATCCAGCTTATGAAGCAGGAAGGCTTTGCTCCGGAAGATATGGAAAAATTATTCTGTCGTGATTCTGATTTCTCCACATACGAAGTGGACCATCTCCTGGCTTTACCGATTCTCTTTCAAAGCGGATATTTGACAATACAGAATTACAGAGAGTCTAATTTTATCTATACTCTGGGTTTTCCTAATCGGGAGGTTAAATCCTCATTTCTGGAAAATCTGATAAAGACCTATACTCCCAAAGGAAGTGGACCAACGGTTAGCCCTCTGGTGTATCTTCAGAACTCCGTGGAAAACAATGACATGGAATCCTTCTTCGAGAACCTGGACATCCTCTTTGCAAAAATCCCCTATGACATCCATCTACCTTATGAAAAGTACTGGCAGAGTCTCTTTTACCTGATATTTACCCTTATGGGTTACTACATTGAAGCAGAATATAGAACAAGTAAGGGGAGGATTGATGCAGTAATCAGTCTACCTGACCGTGTATACCTCTTTGAATTCAAACTGGCAGGAGAAAAGACCAAAGGTGCTGACGGTTTAATGGAAGAGGCTAAAATCCAGATAAGGGAAACCGATTATGCCAAACGATTCCTGGACGGCGGAAAGCCCGTGAGCCTGCTGCCCGTTGTTTTTGAATATCGGAAAGAGCAGGCGGCGATTCAGTGGGAAGAAAATGTCTGAACCTTGATTAAGAAGGATTTGGGGATTACCATGATTATAGAAAATAATGATAACACTTATTCAAAATCGGGTAATCAAGCAAATCATGAAAATCATGGTGCAGACAGATGAAGACAAGGAAAAACTCGATCTGGCGTTGGATGTGATACTTTTTGCAGAATCCACAGATTTTGTCCTGGAAAACCGTGCGTTTCAGGCATGTTATTCCCTT
>JAGLYY010000553.1 GCA_023131935.1 Spirochaetales bacterium
TTATCGATGCCTACAAAGGCCGGAAAGTGATTGATAAGCATTCCCCGTTATGTGGGCACCTTTTAAGAGGAGGAGAAGCTTGTAGAGGTTCGGGCGAAGATGGCGGAAAAGCTAAAGGAAATAAAAAGGCAGAATTATAGATTTTTGTCTTTAATGTTACGTAATAACGTAGTATAATGAGGGTATATAGTAATAATGAAGAATATTGATAGTAGAATACTGGAACAAGCCCTTACTCTTTTGGAACGCCTATTAAGAATTGGGATATGAAAATACTACTTCAAGAGTTTAAGAACAATTATCTTGACCTTCTCCTGCAATTTTTATGGCGCCAGTGGTCGGCCTTGGGGGTGGCAGGCTATGCAGAAAGCGAAGATCCCTGGGTTATCGACCCGGAAGCTCTTTTGTTGTTCTCTGCTACAATAGCACGATACGACCAGCGCCTGTTCGATGAAGTCCTTGATTGGCTGGATAAAAATGAACGTTTTCTAAATGTACAGCGATTACGAAAAATACAGAAGAAGGAAGGTTTTAACAGTGCCGAGGTTCTCAGCGCCATAGCCGCTGCCATGATGAAAAACAAGTCCGGGATAAAATGGAAAGGCCTGGCCGGGGACGTCAAAATTAGGGAAGGAGAAAAAAAATATAATCTGTTCTATTTGAAATCAGGCGCTCACCTTCCCACTGTCGGAGAAGAGGACCCCATTTTCATGGGTTATGGATTTATCCGCAATCCTGTAAAAAACAGAGGAATGTCTCAAGTTTTCCCTGTCAAACAGAAAACCAGTCTGCTTCTTCAACTCCGTTCTTTTATTGGACTCTCTTCCCGCAGTGAAACTCTTCTTTTTCTCCTGATAAATGAGAAAGGAACAATTCAGGAAATTGCTGACCAAACTTATTATGCTTGGCGATCCATTCAGGATGTCCTTTATGAAATGGGCCATTCCGGGATCTTAAGTTTTCCTGCTGCTAAAAAAGGACGGGTTTACTACATCAAGAATGGTCCCTGGCTTAATCTTTTTCTTAAAAACAAGGACGAAAAAATCCAATGGATCTGCTGGCCGCCGCTTTTCAGGGCTCTGGAAATGATCTGGATGAAACTTAATGAGCCCGGATTGATGGAATCCTCCCCTCTGGAACAAGCGGCTGAATTCCGCGAACTTATGAATATTGACCTTTCACCACGCTTTTCAAAGGCCGGGTTGGGCGCGTTTTTTGAAGATCCATCAGGATATTGGGGTGAAGAGTATCTGGATTTGTGGTTGGGGAATATAATGAGAATTCTCAAGAAATTATTAGGAACCGCGAATGAACGCTAATAGACACAAATATTATGAAAACGAGCTTGTGTATAAATTCAAAAGAAAATTCCTTACCCTTCAAGTAGAATGATTAAAGGATGGATATGGACGACAGAAAACTGGTGGTTCAAATGATCGCTTATATTGAGCATAACCTTGTTAAGCCCCTGGATGCTGAAAAAATGGCCCTGCAGTCGGGATATTCCCTGAACCGGCTGAGGCAGAAGTTTTTCAATATTATGGGGGATACCCCAAGCGGTTATTTGCGAAAGCGGAGGCTGACCGAGGCAGCGAAGGAAATTCTAGCCGGCAGGAAGATCCTCGATGTGTGCCTGAAGTACGGTTACAACTCTCAGGACAATTTTACTACAGCCTTCCGCTCTTATTTCGGGGTCCCGCCAAAAGGGCTGTATACCATAGACTCCAAATACAAACGATTCATCAGTAAACTGAGGGAGGAATTCAGTATTATGGAAATTGCAAATCTAAAACAACCGCCGTTAAACACAACCCTGATGGGATGTATTAAAGGGGCTGCAGACTATTTCGACCTTGATCTTTCTGCTCCCATGCTGTACGGCCTGTCTGGCCATGCCTTTTTAATCAATATCCACAAGGAACTTTGTCCCAGCAGCCCCTACGTGTGGGACCATAAAACCTTTTATTCGCTTTTAAGCCGCCTGGGAATTACCTTGATTGATTCCAATTGTTTTAACAAAGAGACACCGGAAGCAGAACGACAGGCCGCCGATGCAAAACTAAAAAGGCATCTGGATGATGGAAATCTATGCATGCTTACCTTTTTGGAACATCAGCTGTTCAGCGGATATGATGAGAATGGGTATCTGTTCCTTCAGCCCTGGAACTGCCAAGCGGGTGTTGAAATCCCATCGCTGACCTTCAACACCTGGGACCAGTGTCTGGACAAGGAAGGATGGGTGATGTTTGACCTTTTAAAAAAGACACAGCCCGAAGGAGATCTATCGGAAAACATCCGCAGGGCCCTTCAATTTGCCCTGGAACTTTACAAATCACCGGAGGTCTACGAGGAAGAGGGTTACCGGATCGGCCACGGCGCCTACACGAACTGGATCGAGTTTATTAAAAAGAACGGAGGGACTAACCACGGCCACTGGTGGAACGGTATGGTTTGGTCTGAGTGCCGGGAGTTCGCCGCAGCCTTCTTTCAGGAGTTTAAAGAGATGGAAGAAGGGAAAAAATACGCGACCTTGTGTGATTCTCTGTCTGAAACTTATACCCAAATCGCGTCCAGACTAGGGGCAGCAAAAGAAAAAGAACTCGATGATAAAAAGAAGATCTCCCTTTTAGCTGAATCGGCAGAACTGGAGCGGAAAGCGGAAGCAGGATTAACAGAGCTGGCATCTCTCCTGTGAAGGGTCCTTCATCCCCCTCTATTATTGCGTTAATAAGGGGGATTTCATAATTCTATTTTAATCCTAATTGCTTAAAAACTAAAATCGACTATAATTCAGGAAATGCAGAAAAATATTTCAAAATTCTACTTTTACAAACTTTTCAATTTTATGAATTTCTGGGTTCCCGTATTCGTGCTCTTTTTTCAGAGCAAACAGCTTAACTTTACTATGATAATGAGTCTGACAGCTATTCAGTCCATCTTCCAGTTAGGAATGGAAATCCCAAGCGGTATGTTCGCGGATTTCTTTGGAAGAAAAAGAACGATGTTTTTATCCACTGTAATTTCACTTGCCGCATTCATTTTATTAGTTATTGGAAAAAGATATCTTATCTTCCTTTTTGGATATGCTCTTTTTGGATTAGCAATGGCTTTTAGATCGGGAACGGATTCCGCATTTCTATATGACACGTTAAAAAACTGTGGAAGGGAGCACGAATACAAACGGATAGAGGGAATCGCATATTCCTTTGGTATGCTGGGAATGGGAATAGGTTCTGTTATTGGTGGATTTCTGGCAAGTGTCTCACTTGGTCTTCCCCTTATTTTTACAATTATTACTGTAACAATTTCTCTAATCATTGTCTCTACTTTTTCTGAGCCCCTCGCTGCTCAGACACGAAGTCAGAAGGGATATCTTATTCATTTTAAAGATGC
>JAGLYY010000554.1 GCA_023131935.1 Spirochaetales bacterium
AATATTGCTCAGACGATTGCGGCCCAGAAAAAGGCCGCTATGTGCGCTGAAGGTTATAATAACTATGGTGAGTACCATTGCGTGCAGTTAGAGCATAACAAGCAGCCCTATGCCTTCCCCCATCTCATTAGTATCGTTTACCGGATATTCGGGACAAGTGAGATGGCTGGCTTTCTATTCAACAATTTCATTTTTGGTCTTTCCATATTTACATCGTTTATGCTGGGCTTTCTTTTTTTCAATCGTTTCTCCGCTGGGGTCTATTCTGCTCTCATTTATTGCTTGATTCCCGAGAACATCATCTGGGCCAATACCACGTCTGTTGAACCAAGCGCTGCTCTTTTTTCTGGATTGGTTATGGTCGCTGGGCTAATTTTTTTAAAGGAAAAAAGGGTAAAAACTCTGTTTCTTTTTTCAGTTTTGCTCTCCTATTCCATGCAATTCCGTACAGAATCTCTCCTTATTCTTCTGGTCGTTGGCCTTCTTTTTTTATTGTATGATATTAATAGGTTGAAAGATAAGAATACATACTTCTTTATGGCTCTTGCCTTAGCGCTCATTGTCCCTCATATAGTGCAGCTTTATGCAGTAAGGGGAGAATCCTTGGGTAGCTCCGGGCCACGGATGAGCCTTGTCTATTTTTTTAACAACTTCAAGGTTAATTCCTTGTTTTATCTTGAAAATATCAAAATTCCGCTTCTTTATACCCTCCTACTCGGTGTTGGTATCGCTTTCAAACAAAACCTTAAGGAAAAACTCATCTTAATTACATGGTTTCTCCTGTTTTGGGGGATCTTTCTTTTCTTCTATGCCGGAAGTTATAAATTCGGGCAGGATATTCGGTTTTCCCTTGTCTCTTACATGCCATTTGCACTATTGGCCGGGCTTGGAATTGTCAGACTGGAAGACCTCTTTGAGGCTAAAGGGCTAGGCTAATCCATGTTTTCAGAGTTGCAGCAGTAGCAGTCATTCTTGTTTCATTTAGTGGGTTCTTGCCCCACGTCAGGACTATCAGGGAAGAGGCGTGCTGGGCACGGGCGGATCATCGATACACCCAGGAGATGGCCAAGCTGCTGCCTGAAAATTCAATTGTTCTTACCCATAATCCAAACATGTTTCTCTTTTGGGGTAAGAATGCTGCTCAGGCTGCCATTGCGACAAATAACGATCAGGCAATGAATCATTTTTTTCAGAGATATACAGGGGGCGTTTATTTCCATTACAACTACTGGTGCAACACGGATAATCCCAGGGAGCAGACCTTTTGTCGGAATATTCTAAAGAAATATAAGCATAAATCCCTGGTTGAGTATAAAGAGAAAGGTTACACCTTTGTCCTCTATCGGCTAAATAAAAAATGACTTCAGCATCCTTCCCTCTTAGCAAGGCTGGGACGGACAACTAAACTGCTGGATTAAGGAACAAATAACAATCAGCTTTACCGCGAGGGCAATGGGGGAACGAGTTAAGGGATCAGGGTGAATCCGGCTGTCACAAAGTGAACATCAAAGGAGAAGGCTTGTTCAATGCCATATTGCTTCATGACAGCAAAACTGACTGCATCGATATAGCTGAAGTCTTGATCTTGATATTTCTGTAAGGTCTCTTCTGCTGCCTTTTCCAATACACTGTCAGAGTAGATTTTGATCACTCGTGGGCTTGCCCCGAGATTCTCTAAAAACGCAATTCCTGGCCGATGGCCTATGCTACGGCGTATCAAGATGTAACTCTCGGCAATAACAAGGTTTGTTGTTGTCAAATGACGGTAGCTGTTAAGCAGCTTAGGATAGATTTCAACAGCCCGGTTGTGGTATTGATCGGACTTGTCTGTCAAAGCAAACCAAGCTCCTGTGTCAACAAATATGGTATCCTTCCCCATCTTGCAGTCCTATTTTTCAAATGAAATCAAGTAGTCATCATGCCTTTCCGCGATATCTGTTTCCTCTGATTCCCCAAGGTTCATGATTTTCAGCGCCGGGTCGTTTTCCAACGGAAGACTGTCGATATACTTAGAGATACAGGCACGTATAATTGCGGCTTTGGATTTCCCTCTGGCCTCCGACAAAAGACCAACAAGCTTATCCTGTTCTGGCTCCAAATAGATTTGAATAGGAATTTTTTTAAGTCCTTTCATGGCAGAACTCTCCATATTACTTATTTGTGATGCATAAAATAATGACATATATAAAAGCACTTGTCAATCAAAAAAAGTCTCTACTCAGCAACTGACCCCGACGCTTCGCCTCAAGGTTATAAATGGGAGAAACTTATAAGTTACATAAGAGTTTCATAAGCGACTATTTTAATTGCTAATTCCTAATTTTAAATTTAGTTTGTTAGGAGGTATCTTGCCACAAGCCACGCCTTATTGAATGGATGTCAACCGTGAAC
>JAGLYY010000555.1 GCA_023131935.1 Spirochaetales bacterium
GCCAAAAATATCTTTAATAATAAAATTCAACCACCCGAAGTTAGTATCAAAAAGCTGGGAAAAAATAAGTGTAACAGCAACTGTGCTTGTTATATATGGAAGAAAGTAGGCAGCCTTAAATAAATTTCTCCCTTTAAGCAGCTTATTATTCAGCATTATAGCAAGGGGAATAGCAAAGAAATGTTGCAGCAATGATCCGGTAAAAAGGAGAATCACTGTATTCTTAATAGTTCTAAAAAAAAAGGGATCTGTAGTGAGCAGCTTTTTATAGTTTGCCAGTCCAATAAAAGCAACGGGACCGCAAAGTTTCCATTTAAAAAACGAAATATAAATTGAATACCCTATTGGATAGAGCCCAAAAATAATAAAAAGGATGATAAAAGGGCTTATAAACGCATAAGGTGCAATTTTTTTTTGGCTTATTTTCATCTTCTTCATCCTACCCGCTAATACTTCCCGCTGTTATATCTGCAATAATTCTCCGGGAGAACAAAAGGAAAACAATAATCAAAGGAAGAAGTGAAAGAGAGATACCCACAAACAATCCTCCGAAATTTCCATCACTTCTGACGAATAGAGAAGAAAGGGCTACCGGAATGGTAGTTCTTTCCAGTTTTGGCAGGAGAATGAGTGCTCCTAGAAAATTATTCCATGATCCGATGAAAGTGACGATTCCTAATACCGATATTCCAGCCTTTGCAAGTGGGAACACTATTTTTATTAAAAGTCCAAATTCGGAAAGGCCGTCAATCCTCCCTGCATTAAGTAGGTCCTCCGGAATTGCCCCCTGAAGAAACTGAGACATAAGGAAGATACCAAAGGCATTAGCCATTCCAGGTACAATTAATGGCAGCCAGGTATTGTACCACCCGAAAAAAACCATCATCTTAAAAAAAGGGATAATGTTAAGGAATTGAGGAATTGCAAGCGTTGCCAGAGTAAATATGAAAAGCAGGTTTTTCCCTTTGAAATTATACTTTGCAAAGGCGAACCCGCACATAGTGCAGAAAAAAATAGTGGTAGTGGTTGACAACCCCGCAATCATTACACTGTTGAAGTAATTGATCCCAAACGGAAGTTGATTGAACAGGGCTTTTGTATTTTCAATAATTCCATTACCGAAAAAAAGATGGGGAGGATTGGTAAACATGTTCTCCCGTGGCCAGGATGAAAGCACAAACATGTAGTAAAAGGGAAAGGCAAAAACAAAAACAAACATAAAAAGAATGAAATAAAGAACTGTTCGCCCGCCAAATTTCCCCTGAATAATACCCTGAATTTTCATTTCGCTCTCTTGAAATCACCAAATTAAGGGTCTGCCGGTACAGGCAGACCCTCATAAAGAATATAATAATCTAATCAATACTTGCCTGTATTTGATTCAGTGCAGTATCATAACCCTCATCAACGCTCATTTCTCCTATGATAACACTGGTAACAGCATTATTCCAAATACCAAGGATAACCGCGTCATACTCACTAACCTCAGCAGTAGGCATACTCTCTGCGACATCTGCATAAATTAGGCGTACTTTCTCCCCTCCGAAATAGTCAACTCCCTGGATCATGATAGGATCGTCGAATACAGTAGTGAGGGCTGGATAGGCATCTATCTCTACAAAGGTTACAAGCTGAGCATAGGGATCTGTTGTCAGAAACTTGATAATTTCCCATGCGACAGCCTTTTGCTCTGCAGGAACTGTTTCAGGAATTGAAAGATAAGAACCTCCAAGCGCGGCAGGTATTTTGCCCGGCAGATATGCGACCCTCCAATCCTTAATATCCGGAGCCATCCATGTTTTTAATGCTCCGCCAAACCATGCTCCATTTACCATCAGTGCTACTGTTCCATCAGAGAAAGACTGAATCCATGGACCCGACCAGGCTCCAAAATCGGCATCAATTCCCGCATCCCGTACCGATTTTACCAAATTAAGAACATCCATGAACCTAGTTTTAGGCTGCAATACAGAGCCGTTTTCATCAAACCAGCCGCCTTTACCTCCATTAAGAGGAACCATTGCAACATCATTTGCGTGTGGGATAGCCCATTGATCAATCTTTCCGTCTCCATCCTTATCAATTGTAAGTTTTTTTCCTATCTCAATAAACTCATCCCAATTACGAAGATTCTGAATCTGCTCTTCGGATATACCGGCAGCTTCTATTAAATCCTTTCTGTAAAAGAGAATAGCAGGAGCAATATCAACAGGCATTGCAACGAGCCGGCCATCCTGTGTAGTTGCATTTGACATAGCAAAAGGTACAATTTCTTTTCCGGCTTCAAAACCATTATAAGGGGCGGTACTCAAATCAGTCAGACCTCCTCCCTCAACAAATTGAGCGATAAATCCTATCTCCAGCGCTTCAATGGCATTTGTTGCTTCACCTGCAGCAATAACTGTTGTTAATCGGTTGTGGTGTCCTCCAAAATCACTGGTTTGAAATTCAATTGTAATATTAGGATATAGTTCCTTAAAGTGCGGTGTACTGAATACCATTGAATAGGCACGTTCAAGATCGCCATATCCCCCAATACTGATTGTGTACTCTTTGTCAGGATCAAAAGCTGGAACTGCCGAAACTCCCTCTTCTCCCTGACCGCCGGCGGATAATGCTCCTGTAAAAAACAGCATTACAAGGACAAAAGCAATAATTTTTCTCATTTTTTCCTCCAGTTTACTGTATGTCTATTATAGTTGGTTTCTGAACCCAACATAATTTTACATAATTTGTTGCTGTTGTCAACTAATAAAACCATATTTTAAAAATTTTACAGTTCCCCGAAGCTTGTGGAAAAGAACTGACTCAAACGGCAGCATACCCAGTTGGGACTGAATGGGATAGATTTCATGGTGATTCACCCTGTATCTCATCTGGTACTGTGTAATACAGGACAATTCAGTTTCATGTTTCAAATTCCCACAAGCTTCGGGGAACTGAACATACTTTACATTCATGAAAAACCTCAATACAATAATGTTGGTTTAAAAAACAAACCTATTGGAGGAGTATGGCAACACAGAAAAAAATAGGCAGCATAAATATGTCCCAGGTAATCCGTACAATCTGGCTCTATGAAGGAATCAGCCGCATTGAAATATCTCGTACCCTGGGGCTTGATAAATCAACTATTACAAAAATCGTAAATACCCTTCTGGGAATGGGAATTGTGCGAAACGTATCTGAAGGGACAGCCGGCCCTCAAGGGGGAAGAAAACCGGTTAAGCTTGCAATAAACCGGGATTTTGGATATATCCTTGGGATAGAAATTCAAACCGACCGTTATATGGCAGTAGTAATTGATCTGCAAGGAAAAATCTGTTTTTCTTATTCTAATTTAATTAACTTTTCAAGAAGGCCTTTGAAAAAGGTATTTCTTGAAATATTACAAACAATAACCAACCGTATAGAAAAAACTAAGCTTCTGGGTATTGTCCTTGGCCTACCGGGCCTTATAAATTCCGATAAAGGAATCATTCATCGTTCAAAACCACTTAATATTATAGAGGATGTTTATTTTCTTGACTCTATTATTGATCTCATTGAGGTTCCTCTGCTCATAGAAAACGATGCAAACTCATGTTGTTGGGGTGAATTAGTATTCAATAGGGCAAACATATCAAAAAATTTCATATTTGTTCTAGGTGAATTACGAGAACATCAAAGTTCCTCTATAGGTAAACATGTTCTTGCCATTGGAATCGGTGTTGTAATAGATAGTAAAGTACATTATGGAGAAAACTTTTCCGCCGGAGAGTTTCAAAGTGTTTTTAGGGAAGTTACTAACACAACGCAGTTCAGCTTACCGGATAATCAATTCAGCAGAATAGAGGCTGATCAGGAAATTCGTAAAGCTGTTTTTCAGGAACTGTCAAAAAACATCGCTCTTCTGGTAAATGTATTCAATCTAAGTCAGGTGGTTTTCGGCGGTGCTATCGAAGAATATAAAAATGAAATAATTCCGATCCTAAAAGATGAAATCGAAAAAAACTGGTCTTATGAATATAATACAGGATGCAGGATAAGTTTTTCTCATCACAATGCTCAGTCTGTTGCTTATGGATCTGCATGTATGTTTCTGGAATACCTTTTCAGCACACCTTCTGTTGACACCGGACAGAATGAATACCTGCCAAGGGGAATAGAACTTTTTCAGCTTATACTTTCACAGAAAGTAAATAATAATAACCTATAATCCCGTATTAGTTAGTAACGAGGAATTAGTAGATCCGATAATTCATTCCCTTGTCCCGGGGATGTCCATCCTCTATCATGGAATACTGACATGAGAAGCAGTACATCAGTAGTAAAGGAGAGTAGTTAAGGAGCTGATGGTAAGATGATTGAAAAAATCTACCACACAGTGAAAAAGGCAATCCGCCGGGAACAGTTGGCCGATCCCTTTACTATCAGCATGTACCGGTTTTCCCCTTACCATGCCTGTGAGCATGGATGTTCCTACTGTGACGGCCGGGCTGAGAAGTATTATGTCGATGGGGTCTTTGACCGGGACATCATTATCCGGGAGAACGAACCGGAGCTGCTTGAGTTGGAGCTTCCGAAACTCCGGGAAAGGGCCCCTATAGGAATCGGTTCCGGTGTTACCGATGTGTATCAGCCGGTTGAGGTCAACGAAAGGTTGATGCGGCGGTGCGGAAATATCCTCGCGGACTACGATTTTCCGGTGCACATCCTCACAAAATCATCCCTCATTATCCGGGACCTTGATATCTGGAAGCAGGTAAACGAGAGGTCGGGATTCATGGTCTCTGTTTCCCTGACCTTTGCCGATGATGATGTCCGGCGGATTTTTGAGCCGGGTGCTTCAAGTGTCGATGAGCGGATAGAGGTCCTTAAGGTTTTTAAAGAGGCAGGGTGTAGCGCGGGGGTCCTCCTCATGCCTTTACTCCCGGGGATTACCGATACCGATGAGAATATCCGGGGGCTCCTTGAAAAACTTAAATTTATTGATCTGGATTACATCATGCCCTCCTACCTTACTCTCCGGCCAGGCAGGCAGAAAGAATTTTTCTTTAAGGTCCTCTCGGAACACTATCCACACCTTCTCGAACGTTACCATTATCTTTTCGGAAAAGAGCTGATTTCCGGAAGGCCTGTCTACTCATATCGTCAGTCTTTCATGAAAGAGATTGTTCCTCTCTTTGCGGGGATTAATACCCTCACACCCCACAGGGTATACCGGAACCGGATGCCTGTGTATAACGAAGTGTTTATTCTGCTGGATCATATGCGGGAACTCTATCAGCATCGGGGTGTTGATATCACTCACCTCCGGGAGAGTACGGAAAGGTATAACGCCTGGGTGATGGAGGAGAAACGGTTCTTTAACCGGCGGCGCTCTCTCCCTTCCGGTTATATCGATAGCCGGCTCTTTGAGATAACCGAATCGGGGGAGTTGGGAGTAATCCTTTCCAATGAGCGGTTAACCCGGTTTCTGGAAGCGGTTATTCTTGAGCGGAAGGTTTTCAGTTATACTGAGTTGAAACTGCGAAATACGGAGAAAAGTTAAGAGGATAGAAACGTGAATTAAGGTAATAATCTGTAATTGTGGCTATTCTTTATCCAGAAATTTACTAGTGGAGTTCAGCAGATCTTTGTAAACCGCTGGTGCTTCTTTTACAAATCTCTCAATATGCGGATATTTGATATCTAAATATTCATGTGCCAGGATGTTCCTCAGCTTTGTAAAACCGGACAATTGCATAGCCATTGTTTCGCTGAATTCCTGTACTGTTCCCAATCTGAGCAATATTTCGCGGTAAGTCTGTGGGACCGGTTGTTTGCGTGAAGCAACAATGATTTTTGCTATATCAATTGAAGCATTTACCAGGTTTTCTATCCATCTTTCAATATTTCGACGAAAAGCCGATTCTTCAAGATATTTTCCTTTGTTTATATCTTTAAAGGAGGCAACATCCATGAGTTCAGTTTCAAAAAAATCAAGAATCCGAATCAGTCTGTCCCGATCTATAGCAGACAAGGATCCGGATCTTGATTTCACAGCTATATATTCCTTTATAAAGGTTCTATATTCTTCCGCCAGGTCGGTTGAAGTTAGATAGTGCTTCCAGAAAAGAGAATGATTCCGGATGATAATTGGTATTCCTTCAAGATACACAGCTGAAGCAATTGTTGACGAAGCTCTGTTTAAGACAATAAAGTCAACTTCTTTTCCGGTAATCCTCTCCAGATCACTCCATACTTCATCCTCCTCTCTGAATGAAACATCCTCCTCTAAATCAAAGCCATCCTGTAAAGGACAAAAATAAGCGGCAATATCAATATCAGAATCCAGCCCTGCTGTGCCCTTTGCGGCAGAGCCAAAAA
>JAGLYY010000556.1 GCA_023131935.1 Spirochaetales bacterium
CATACACAAGGAAAAAACTTGTAAAACTGTAGTAATTGCCATAATATAATGGCAAGTTTGAAATAATGTAGGAAAGTATACTGCATCTCCGCTGAATAACACCCCTATTTTAAGTATTATACTGCTGAGCTGAATTTTCATAGGGAGCTATACTTTGTATTTGCAGTATGGGCAATAGTTAGGCACCGTGTTTAAAGCAAAGGAGGGTGGATCATGACGAAGAGTAATGACAGTCGAAATCGGGTCACGAAACGCATGCGCTGGATTGCGCGAATCTGGAGCTTACCGATTATAGTTTACGCTCTGATTATGTTTTGCGGTTATACCTGGAGCTGGGTGACAACCGGTGTAGCAGACCCGCATGAAACGGGGGACTCTACTTTCATAGAAGCCCTACCCCCGATCTTTATGTTTGTTAGTGTCCTGGGATTGGGTATTGCCTGGCGTTGGGAGCGATTGGGAGGAGTGATTACCATTATTTTCCAAATAGCGGCGCTTTTGTTTATTCTCATTCAGAGTCCGATTACTTACGATTTCCCCCGTTCAGCGGTTCCTTATCTCATGTCAATGATAGTAACCATCCCGGGAATATTATTCCTGGTGTGTTGGCGGCGATCAAGAACAAAGGGCAATCCCTAACGACAGCGCCTAAAAAGGGGTCCCCACCCGAATGAATGCATTGCTTTGCCGGCTGAGCGGCTACTAGAAAAACAAAAGAAAGCCTGTTGATAATGCATCACTCCTCTTCCTGCAAACCCGCGGCATATTCTCTCCCGTTCCGCATATAGTGTCTGCCATTGTCTTTAATCTGCTCAATTTCCTCCGGCCGTACTTTTCTCGCTGCCTTTGCCGGAGAACCAATGATCAGCGATCCATCGGGAAACTCCTTTCCTTCGGTTACAAGTGCTCCCGCGCCTACAATGCTGTTTTTCCCGATCCTGGCTCCGTTCAAAATGATCGCGCCCATTCCAATAAGACTGTTATCTCCCACGGTGCATCCGTGAAGAATAACCTGGTGCCCAACGGTGACATTTTCCCCCACAACAACGGGACTCCCGGTATCAACATGGACAGTGCAGTTGTCCTGGATGTTGGAACCTTTACCGATGGTTATAGGTTCCAGGTCTCCCCTAATAGTTGCGTTGAACCAGACCGATACCCCTTTACCCAGAGTAACCTTGCCGATGATATCGGCACTTGGGGCAACATATACATCCTTACATATCTTCGGCTTTACACCATCTTTGGAATACTTCATACATTCTCCGTTTCATTGGTTCCTCAAGTATCATTTATATGCATCTTTACGATGGCGAATGTCAATAATAAAAAGGATTAGCCTGCTATTATGCGAAATAATCTTGATAATATCACCAATGAGACATATCCTCTATAGTACTTATGAATTTAGCAAAAGTTACAACGGTGTTACTCGCGATTATCGTGATTATCCTTCTAGGGGTGATTATTAAAATCGGACAGGTTATTCTGGTCCCTCTTCTTGTAGCGGTACTCCTTTCTTTCATCCTTTCACCGGCTATAAGCTTTCTTGAGAAACTGCATGTTCCCCGAATCCTCTCGATAGTCATCGCGGCTCTTCTTATCCTGGCGTTTTTTTATCTTATTTCGTTGTTTCTTTACACCAGTGTAAATTCATTCATCAATCAATATCCAAAATATCAGGCCCGTTTCGAAGAGCATCTCCAGGACTTTGCCAAGGATATCTATCTGAAATTACACCTGTCGGAAAACTTCTTCGCGGATATCGACTGGGGCTCAATACTCCGGACATCATTTCTATCAATAACCGGTAACTTCGTTTCAATTCTGAAGGATCTTGGCATCACTATAATATTCCTGGTTTTCCTGCTCCTCGAAAAAACCTTCTTCAAAAAGAAACTGAATATTGCTTTTGACGAAAAGACCAGTGAGAAACTCAGCAATGTGGTTCTGCACATTAACGCGCAGATCGGACGATATATCGCGGTTAAGGTCTTTGTGAGTCTCCTCACGGGTATTCTTGTCTGGATCTCACTATTACTAATCGGGATGGATTTTGCGATTATCTGGGGGGTCCTCGCGGTATTACTGAATTTTATCCCAAGTATCGGGTCCTTTTTTCTGGTTATCATCACCATCCTCATGGGTTTCATTCAATTCTATCCCTCTTGGGGAAGGATCGTAGTAGTGATAATCGCCATGAACGCGGTCCAGATGGTTGTCGGCAATTTCCTCGATCCAAAACTCTCAGGGGAGCACCTCAATTTGAGTCCTTTCATCATTCTTGTGTCCCTGGTTTTCTGGGGCTGGTTATGGGGGATCATTGGGCTGTTCCTTGCGGTACCATTGACGGTGATCATTAAAATCATCTGTGAGAATATTCCTTATTTGAAACCGGTGAGCATTTTCATGGAATCGGGAAGGAAGTATAAATAGAGAGAAAAAGAAAGATTATTGCCTTCACATAGCTAGTTGAGCAAATCTAAAGCTCCCGGTATAGTGCTTGCAAAGCTTTGATGTAAGGAAACAGAATGGAACGGAAAATTTCTCTCACCGGTGTAAAGCCCACCGGTATGCCTCATATCGGCAATTATTTTGGTGCTATCAAACCGGCCATAGATCTTGCGAAAGATTATGACGCCAGGTATTTCATTGCCGATTATCATGCTCTTAACTCAATAAAAGACCCGGAAGAACTTCGGTCCATGATATATGAAGTGGCTGCAGTCTGGCTTGCCTGCGGCCTGGATCCCTCTAGGACCCTGTTGTATCGACAATCCATGGTGCCCGAAACTTTCGATCTTTCCACGATGCTCATGGCATTTACTCCGAAAGGACTGATGAATCGTGCTCATGCCTACAAAGCCCAGGTGGCGGTGAATCAGGAACGGGGAAAGGACCCGGATGATGGCATTAACATGGGTCTTTTTACCTATCCTGTCCTCATGGCGGCTGATATCCTCATTTTCGACCCCCATGTTGTCCCGGTAGGAAAAGACCAGGTCCAGCATCTTGAAATGACGGTTGACATCGCTGAAGCGGTAAATCGTACTTATGGGAAGGAGCTTTTCCGTATCCCTGAGGCTCGTGTAAATGCTGAAACGAAGGTCGTAACCGGTCTGGATGGAAGGAAAATGAGCAAGAGTTATGACAATACTATCCCCCTTTTCCTGCCGCGAAAGAAACTTCAAAAGATCGTAATGAAAATTGTTACCAACAGCCAGTCGGTTGAAGAACCGAAAGATCCCGAAACCTGCAATATCTTTGCTTTATACAAGCTTTTTACCGATGAAAAACAACAGACCGATCTTGCTGCCCGTTACCGGGCCGGAGGCATGGGCTGGGGACACGCCAAGCAGGAGCTTTTTGAACAGATGGATTCGATTCTCGCGCCCATGCGGGATGAGTATGACCGCCTCATCAACGACCGGAGCTATATCGATGAAGTTTTAAGAAAAGGATCGGAAAAGGCCCGGGAGATTGCTTCCCGGAAAATTACTTTCTTAAGGAAGGAAATGGGGTTGAGCTGATCTAAATAAAGCTGAACAAAAAATTTTCTCCTGAGGATTGTTATTGTAGATTCTGTTTTAGATTTCTGTTGCAGATTCAATAAGAATCGGCTTATAATGATGAAACGAAAGTGGACAACAATAAAAGGAGTATTTTATGAAATCCGTAAAAAGACTGTTAATTGGTCTCGTCCTCAGCCTGCTCGTTTTAAGTATGGTTTTTGTCGGGTGTGCAAAAAAAGCACCTGAATTAGGAACCGAAGAGAACCCGATTATTTGGTCATTCGTTCCCTCAGGTGAAATGGAAAGAGTTGCCGCCGGGGCAAAGGCCGTTGCTGACTTGCTCTACGACGAAACCGGTCTGTATTTCAAGACTAGCGTTGCTACAGAATATGCAGGTGTTATCGAAGCTCTGAAGAGTGATCCACCTGAGGCCCACCTGGCTTCTCTCGCCACCTTTGCCTATGTTCTCGCGGCAGATATGGGAGTCGCAGAAGCCGAGCTGGTTTCTGTTCGGTTCGGCAGCCCGACCTACAATGGACAGATTATTGTCCGGAAAGATTCAGGTATCAATACGGTTGCAGATCTCCAGGGAAAATCTTTTGCCCGCCCCGATCCCCTTTCCGCCAGTGGATGGATCATCCCCATGCTCACGATGCGTGCCGCCGGAGTCGATCCTGACACAGGACTTTCCCGGGTTGTAGACGCGGGAAGCCACGACGCGGTTGTCGCGGCGGTTTTCAGCGGCGATGCGGATGCAGGCGCTACCTATGTTGACGCCCGGTCCAGGATTGAAGCAGATTTCCCCACCGTAATGGAGGATATTATCGTTATCGCAATTACCGAAGATATTCCTAACGATGGTGTTCAGTTCCATCCCTCTATCAGCGCGGAAATGAGGGAAA
>JAGLYY010000557.1 GCA_023131935.1 Spirochaetales bacterium
CCCCAGGGCCTTGTGAAGATCTATCAGACGGGACCGAATCAGCTCTTCCCAATCCCGGGGGGGTGTTTTCTGCCCCGTGCCCCATGGCTGGCATAACCCCCGGGAGCTGTTGATTCGGGCATATTCTATCGGGTATCCGGTTTTCTTCAGAACTTCGATTACCTCTCCCGGACTTCCCCCCTGGGCCCCAACCCCTGGTATCAGGAGGGGCACAGCTTTTCCGGAAAAGAGATTACAGGCTTCCTCCAGACCTTTCGGTGAGGTGGCCCCGACAACAGCCCCGATGGTCCCCTTTTCGCCGCTCCACTCAAGGAGTTTTTTTGCTGCCTGGTGATACAAAGGAATTGCTTCGGAGGCTGCTGCCCCAGATATTGGTCCCCCGAAGGTCGCGAGTTCCTGAAAATCTGAAGCTCCCGGATTAGAGGTTCTCACCAGGAGATAGATGCCGGTTCCCTCTTTGTATAACCAGAAGGGGGAAGCTCCATCTTTTCCAAGCCAGGGAGAGACGGTAACCGCGTCAGCCTGCCAGGTATCGAATGCTTCGGCTGCATAATTCTTCGAGGAGGTCGCGATATCTCCCCGTTTCGCGTCAAGAATAACCGGTATTTCGGGGAAATCCTTCCTGGTCCGCTTAAGGATATCCGCCAGAGCGAGAGACCCTTCGAATTTTCCCTCCAGCGGGCGATCGAGTGCATGGAAAAATCCTATATTCGGTTTAAAGGCTCCGGGGATCTTTCCGGTCTCCTCGATAATGTTGAAGATCCTGAAATAAAAGCTTCGAATCCTTTCCCGAAGCGGCAGGTCCGGCCCCGGCAGGGCCTCCACGACAGGATCGATTCCCATACACAGAGTAGTACCGCTTACTTCATAGGAGCGGGCAAGTTTATTCAGATAGGTCATAATCAGCTCCTTAGTCCGATTGTTCCGGAGGAAAACCCATTTTCTCACCCCATCCAAAGGGATCATTTCTCCACTGCCGGAGGTGGCTTTCCATTTCGTTTTCGATAAAACCGATCTCTTTTGCTGTTTTTATCAGGTTTTCCCAGGCACAGATGGGCAGAAGATCTACAGGAGGATCCTGATTCAAAAACTGTTCTGATGTAGCGCTGAAACCATAGTTGAAGATAGAGAGACAACCAGAGACTTTACCCCCCGCCTCTTTTATGGCTTCTATCGCCTGGAGGACGCTTCTTCCGGTGGAAATTACATCTTCCACCACGATCACCGATCGCCCTTCGTATCCGGCAGGTCCCGGTAATCCCTCAATCTGATTTCCCCTGCCATGCCCCTTCGCCTTTGCCCGGACATAGGTAAAGGGTAAGGATAAGGCTTCCGCCAGCAGCACTCCATGGGGTATTCCCGCGGTCGCGACTCCGGCAACAACTTCAGGTTTTAGTCCTCTGTCCTTTAGGAGCTCAACAAATCCCTCCCTGATGATAGACCGTGCTTCCGGCTCCCAGAGCAGTCGTCTGTTATCATTATACATTGGCATAAAATATCCGGAAGCCCACCGGAAAGGGGGATCTACCGAGAACTCAACCGCCCCGACTTTAAATGCGGCCCTCGCAATCTGCTCAGCTCTACTCATTATCCCCAAACCTTCTTGAATGTGTGAGAAGTTTCGCAATAAACGCACCGGAAGGTATCATCTCCCATCCTTTCGAAATCAGCGGGAACTCCTTCACTGTGTTCCGGGTGGGAAATACAATCGGGATTTTTGCAGGAGATCTCCTTAAAACCGTAAATCCTTGGCGGAGTGGTGAGCCTGAGCTTTCTCTCAACCTGACCCTTTTTAATATGATTGAGGGTGCATCCCGGGGCGACAGCCGCGAGCTTCTTTATCATTTTATCATCAAGCACAAGGTCCCCCGGCCTGAAGATGATGCCCTTGTATCCATCGCCGGAACGGGAAACCCACTCCCCACCCCGGCCGGTAAGTTTGAGGACGCGGTTGACTACCGTCATATGATCCCGGATCTCCCCCGGAGTATCACCCTTACAGATATGGTCAATCACATATCCCTCGTTTATCGGCTGGACACCTTCAGAATACCTTTTTCCGGAGCGTATACCGGTTATCTCAACCTCATGTATGAAGTCTTCTTCTATATTATTATCTTTCCTGACCACCTTGCCGGTAAAATCAGCACCGATGGTGCCGGCAATGAGCCCGAGCAGAATGATCCTGACGATCCTGCCGTTGGCGGATTGACGTTCCCAGCCATTGAATGGGGTATTATCTAGGAAGGTGGGGATTGTCGGATACTGCTTGTTTCTCGGGAGGGGATGGTAAAACACTGTCCCGTCGGACAGTTGAGGCAATTGATCCTCCCGAGCAGTGATGGCCCCGCGCAGTTCATCCTGCCGGGCCCGTATTTTCTCCCCCATTCGCTCGAGCTGGGGCCGGGTAAAGTACCATTTCCCCGCCACATCTCCAGCTTTGATATAATCATCGATTGAGGAGAAGATCCGTACTTTATACCCGTGTGCCTTCATCTTTTTTATGTAGGCATCGGGCATAGCAAGTTCCGGCGGCGCCACCAGGTCAATGGTTACCTTGTCGAAAATCGTAAGCCCATCTGCTTTCGAGTGGACCGTTCGGCCATGGTAGAGATCACCCACTAGTGCAAGGTGGAGGGTTGAGGTGTCCCATTTGTTGTCCTCAAGGATGGTCAGTTCATCGAGGAGCTCCTGAGTGGGATGCTCATGTTTTCCATCACCGGCATTGATGAAGGCTGGTGGTATTTCCAACCCCATCCTGCGGGCATACTCCCTTCCGCTTTTCTCAAGCCACCGGCAAACCCCCTCCAACTTGCTCCTGACGATGAATATCATGTTGTCGTATCCACAAAGATTGTCGAAAGTGTCGGCATAACTTTCTTTTTTATTGAAGGATGAACTTGCCGCATGAAGGGTGCCCAGTTTTACCCCGTGAAACTGGGCGGCGTTCCTGAAAGATTCCCTGGTCCGGGTACTATCTTCCAGAAACACCTCATAGATTCCAAAATCGGGATTATTGATTCTGAACCTGTCAACAACCTCAAGGGCCTCCTCCTTTAACGCCTCTTTCAATTCCCTTGATTTCATGAACAGATACATCCGCTCCTCTCTACTCAGGTCATCGATCACCGCAAGGCTTCTTCCCTGGTACCTGTTTTTCATAACTATCCTCCTGAAGTCATTCAAATCAGATCAAAAAAAAACCGGACAGAATGTCCGGTTCCAAAAAAAATTCACTGTACAAGAGGGAATAATACCCCAATCAGCAGTTTGAATCTATCTCGCCAATGGGTATCTTTCATGTTCTCCCCTTTCACTCTCTCGTATTCGATTTTTACGTACCATAACCCGGGTACTTACATAAGGTCCTTGGGACGACGGGCTGTGTTACCAGAAGTTTCACAAACTGCAAGGTGTTTTAACTTGCCGTTCTTGAATACCGATTTCATGACGATTTTTCCACCCCATCGGCTGACAAGCTCCTGAATACCATCCCGTCGGGCGTTCTTTGAAACTGCACTTGCCATGAACTATCTCCTTAACTGAAGTTTGAAGCACATTAGCAGAAAACGGAGCAAATGTCAATTGGTTGTAAGGGGAAGGCTGTAGGTAGATAG
>JAGLYY010000558.1 GCA_023131935.1 Spirochaetales bacterium
CGTAAACAGATGTCAGCTAATGCGCTAATCAAGATGCGACACCGAACCCTTCTGTAGGAGGGGCGCTTAGTGATGGATGTCCCTATAGCTCACGTATTTAAACCATAGGATGAATCCCAAGGTCATCTGGATATTCATCCAGTAAGCTCTTCTCTCGAAAATTCATAATTACTTCGCCCGTTGTTTTACGTGCAGTCCAATATTGCCCTTTCAACTTTGTTACAGGGTCACCAACAATATCAAAGACTATCGAACCTTCATGAAGAGGACTACGATCTGTAACTGTTGTTAATGGTTTGCTTGTATAGGAATATGATAGTTGTCTTATTTGGTTGTCACCCTCCAATTTGAAATCTTCGGAGTAGCTATAACTTGTCATTTCAGCGGTTCTCATGACGCAGCTGATCTTCGAAAAACTTTGTTTGATCGTTAAAATTGCAGGTATTGGTGGAGGGGATTCATCTGTTTTAGGATTGATCCAAGTTGTTTTTATGTGACCTTGCCAGGTTCCATTTAAATTCGGAAACGGGACAAGCCAACCCTTAAAGATTGTGAACTTCCACCCCCATTTAACAAATAATGCGATAAGTATCAGGTCAGCGCTCGCAACTTTAGGAAGCACCTTAAAGAAATCGTAGATTTTTGATAGGTCTAATCCCGAAGTGGTCGCTATCGAAAACCAGAGGATCGCTGAAATCGATAGTATTAAATATATTGATGATTTTAGCTTTAAATTTCTCATTCTATTCGAAACCTATATAATCCCATACCACATCAAGAAATTCATTCGTATTTTTAAGAGACCAAGGCTGGGAATTTCGAAATAGGTATTTAAGTTCATTAATTTCGCCCCATTCTTTGCAGGCGTCAAATTTACGTGTATTATTAAAGAGGTATGCTAGGGAATAGCGAACATCTCCGGTCAATGTTTCGTGAGCAAACCCCTCATCCGGAACATTCCAAACGAGTGACTCAATTAAGAATGAGGGAATAGGCTCTGCTTTACTAATTCCATTTTCTACCATTTCATTTCGAAAACGCTTTAAGATGCGTACTATGGACTTGAAACGCCGATTAGTAACATCATTTTTTGCGACACCGTTCTGATAGTTTTGTTCCGGCCAATTGATTATCCGGCTTCCCTTGTCCGGAAGAAAAGAAGTTCCTTCTATATAGCTACCATCTTCATCATACCTCCGGTATTCAAAGCAAGCTACAGCATCTGCGTCAACTCGATAAGTATTTTCGTGAATATCAAAGGCCTTGTTGCCACGTCTAACAGTGGATTTGCCGAAATAGGAAACCAAGGCATCTTCGACATCTTTCTTATAGGTAGAGTATGAATACTTTGCCGGTGTACTAATTTTGAAATCGCCGGGTTTCATTCCCTCTGGTAGGTCAAAAAAGATGCTGTTGTGGCAGACGATACATATATCGACATCACTATCAGCTTTTACATTAGTACGATGCCGATATGAACCTTGAGGGAATACTCTAATAGTGCGTTTGCTGATTGAATCGCCTGATGAAATTGCCTTTCGAATAGCAGTCTCAGCATTGCCGCACTTATCCTGTTCAGTCTTCCCGGGCGGTTTTGCCCAACCGTTAAATGTGACTTCCCAGTCTTGAGCCATTTTTCCGAGATTCTCCTTGATGAGCTAACGGCGCCGGTCACAGGCGCAGTTTGTCTGCGTCCTGTGAACTGGCATGGTTAGACTTTTCTGTCATAATTCTATTACTACATCTCTAATTTTTGCTCAATTTCTAAAATAAGATTTTCAATCCATGACTTTGCAATTTGATAACCTATTCCATAGTTACGAACCATATTTTCTTTTAATGAACCGCCCAACTTTTTGGCCATAATAATAGAGATGCTTTCCAAAAAGAAAAGAAGGTAAGAAAAATAGACAGCGAAATATTTTTCAAAATAGGCAACATTTTCATTGTAAAGCAGATGCTCTTTATCAATAACTTTATAAAAATCCTCCTTGTAAATTTGAAAAAGAATTCCGTCTCTCGGCTTCCCAAAAATCAAAGCAGATCCGCCTAAATGCGAGAATAAATTCCTAATTCCTCGAATTTCACTAAACCAATTTATGGATAATAATAGTGTTCTAATATCTTCGTCTAACTTATTCGGATTTTTTTTAATCCAGTTCAAGAGGCGTTCAAAGCTTTCTGATTTTTTTCTTGGCGTGTTATAAATTCGTCCAATAGCCTGGGCGATATAGTCCATTATAGAACGAAATTCAAAATGTATTGATTGGATATCAAGGCTCGCGTAATACATCCATTTGTATTCTATGTTTTCATCATCAATGAATTGGTGTCTGCTCCATTCTATCCTGTCAATTGTTTGAGAGATGTTCCAAAGGTCTTCATTAACGAATTTAAATAATTGAACTAAAGATTTTTGCTGTTTGTTTCCTATTTGTGGCCACACCTTTAAATTGACAAAAAGATCTTGAAACCTGCCTTTTAAGAAAATACCATCTCCGTCTTCTGAAAATAGCTCTAAGGCTTGCTTGAGTATCTTTAAATCGCTTTCCATAAATAAATAAATTAATTGAATTTGTAAGTCGGCGCGCCTCACCGGCCGCGGTTTTCAAGCGGTCTGGTGTAGGCACAGGTTAGCTGACTCTGATTTTTATGCCATTCTTGAAACGAGGATCAAAGGCTATCATCTGACGTGCCAGGCTAAAATCATTTTTGCTTGAAAAAACAAACCTTGACGACCATTTTACTTGAAGTGAATTGTGATTAATCACGTTTTCAGCCACAATTGGTATTGGAGCGCCTTCTTCAAAACCTCTTCTATGTTTTTCTATCCATTCCGAATCCACTGGAAGTTGTTGTTCAAAATCTGGCATGACTGTTCGAAGGAATCCAATTTTGCTAATAACATCTTGGAATGTCTGCTCATGGCCTTCGCAAAGCATTGCAAGAGATAGAGTCTTTGTTAAAGGAAAGTAGATTTCTATTCCAGTAACGGCCAATCCCAGATTACCCCATAATGGACCGAAATCTCTCCGATTTTGACGGGCAACAGGATTATCGGAGATGTAAAATGGATCTGATTCCGTTGTTTCATAAAGCAACCATTTCTTGTCCAGGATGTGGGGAATTAAATCCTCCGAATCTTTCATCATCATTTTGATGGAGACATCTTTTATCTCTTTCTCGTCTAAGGGTTTCGGAAGATTTCCGCTATGAGAAGTAAGCCCGTATAGCCTATGCCTCTCGGAAATACCTTTAGCCATGTCTGATAGTTTTTCTCTAAAATACCTAGTGTAACGTTCTACAATTTA
>JAGLYY010000559.1 GCA_023131935.1 Spirochaetales bacterium
GGGACCCCATCGAATGGAGGGAAAGAAGTGAAAACGCTTTCGGAAAAGATTATTGGAGACTGGTCTGGAAATCTGGAAGTACCGGGGATGAAACTCCCCCTGGTATTTCACCTGTTTCTCGATGATGATGGAGACCTTGTAGCCACAATGGACAGCCCAAACCAGGGTGCCTTCGGTATTGCTGCTACGAAGGTCCTCCTTAAGGAATATGAGGTCGTAATCAAGTTTGCCTCTGTCGCCGGTTCCTATGAAGGCTCCTTTGATGAAAACAGTAAAACCATATCCGGGACCTGGAAGCAAAGCGGGGGATCTTACCCTCTCAATCTCACTCCGGGAGCTGCAGCAGCGGAATCGCCCAGGCCCCAGACCCCGAAGCCCCCTTTCCCTTACCGTACCGAAGAGGTAACCATCGAGCATGATGGAATTCAGCTTGCGGGAACCTTAACAATTCCGGAAGGTGATAGTCCCTTTCCCGGTGTGGTGCTTATCACCGGTTCAGGCCCGCAGAACAGGGATGAGGAGCTATTCGGCCACAAACCTTTTCTCGTGCTGGCGGATTATCTGACGAAACACAATATTGCCGTCCTCCGGTATGATGACCGGGGAATAGGATCATCAACGGGAAATTTCGCGGCCGCGACGAGTGAGGATTTTGCTGTAGACGCTAAAGCCGTACTCCGGTTTCTCGCTGAAAGGCCTGAGATAGATGATGAACGAACCGGGCTGATAGGTCACAGTGAAGGAGGAATCATCTCTACGATGCTTGGGGCAGTTGGGCAGGATGTAGATTTCATAGTGCTCCTTGCGGGTCCGGCCTACCCTGGAGATGAAATAATTTATCAACAGTCAGCGGCGATTTTACGGGTCCAGGGGGTCGACGAAGAGATCATTCAGAAATTGAATGAACAACGCGCGCTGCTTTTTAACATATTGAAGAGGGAGGGAGATATTACCGGTGCACGTCAGGAGCTCGATAAGATTCTTATTGAGATGGGAATTCAGCAGGAAAATATCCGCAAGCAGGAAATCCGGAAAATTGAGAGCCCCTGGTTCCGCTCCTTCCTCCGTTACGATCCGTGCCCGGACCTTGAAAGGATCGAAGTTCCGGTTCTCGCTCTCATTGGGTCCAGGGATCTCCAGGTACTGGCGGAGGTAAACATACCAGCTTTGAAAGAACATCTTGGGAAGTCGGGAAACCCTGATGTCACCGTTCTGGAGATCGAGGGGCTGAATCATCTCTTTCAGCCGGCGGAGACCGGACTAATCGCTGAGTACAATTTGATTGAAACGACTATCGCTCCCTCCGTCCTTGAATTGATAGCCGGGTGGATACTCGATCGGTTTTAATTTCCTAAGTTGATGAAGCGTGCCCGTAGATTGCGGCTATCGATTATAGAATTTCGTCAACTCATCCACGGCGAATTCAGGAAAATCACATTCTTCATTCCCCTGATATCCCCGGACCCCGGTACCGGGGTCCGCGACAGTTCCGATGGAAACTATTTCAACACCAACCTTCCGTACCCGTTCCGCGAGTTTATCAGTGTACTCAGGCTTGCAGCAAATGAGGAGGCTTCCGGATCCGATGAGCCCCAATGGATTAATACCTGAGACTCTGCAGAACTCCCTGGTTTCAGGGTAAATGGGAAGTGCATCGAGGTTGATCGTGAGAAGATGTCCCCCCGCCTCCGAGAGTTCCCTGATAGCTGTTGAAACCCCTCCTTCGGTTACATCGTGCATCGCCGTTACCCCGGGAATTTGAGAAGCAGCCAGAGCCTCCGGCAGAATACTGATCCGGTTAAGGAAAGCCGCTCCATGGGTGATGGCCTCGTCGGAGATACCGTTGTTTTTCAGTTGATCCCGGAATTCGGTTGCCAAAATGGCGGTGCCCTCCACGGCAATTCCTTTCGTGAAGAAAATGATATCCCCCTCCCGCATATTCTTTTTCTGAATAAGCTTCCCTTTTTTCACACTCCCGATGATGGTTCCTGATATCACCGGCCTGGTTACGGCATCGGTTATTTCGGTATGTCCCCCGGTCGGGATGATTTCCGCTTCCTTACAGGACTTCGAGATAGACCGAAAAAGCTCCCGTACATCATCTATCGTCGTTCCCGGAGGGAGAAGGATGGTTGTTTGAAGCCACCGGGGGACCGCGCCGGTTACCGCGATATCGTTTGCGTTTACTATTACCGAATACCACCCGGGATCGCCGGTTGTGAAGGTTATCGGGTCGCTGGCGATAACGAGGTATTCCCCTTCCGGCGGGTTTATCACCGCCGCGTCTTCCCCAACCCCCGCTCCAACGATGATCTCAGGGTCCGGCAAAGATACTTCGGGCAAAAGATTTTTCAGTATTTCATTTGGTATTTTGCCCTGTCTCAAGGGGAGAAAAGGCAGTAGTACCTCTTTTAAATCCGCTATAGCGGAGATGGTGAAATCGGCCCCCGTTGGTTTGTGGACCTTAGTTATTCCGTTGTCGTAAAACACTGTTATGGCTCCGGCTGCCTTGCCTGATTCAATATCGTGGATGTAATCACCTACTATTGTTATCTCTTCCGGTAGAATCCCAAAAAAGTCAGCGGCGTGGAAAACCGGTTCCGGGCTTGGTTTAACCGGAACATCATCATCCCGGGTGAGGACCAGATCAAAATACTGTCCCCAGGGCCAGGGGAAGTTTTTCATAGCGGTTTCAAAGGAAATTCTACTGTTCCGTGTAACAATCCCCATGGGGACCCTCCGGTCCTTCAGGAATTCAAGAAGCTCTCTCACTCCCATATTTACCCGGGCCTTCTCCGCGCCAATCAACTCGTGGCGATGTAATATCTCCCAGGCTCGTATCTTTGCGTCAGCATCGGTGAGAGAATTGATATAATCCAGGACAGAGATTTCTTTGGGGCATCCTATCTCTTCCCTGATGGTATGGAAATCAAGGTGTCCCGGGATGGTGAGGGTGCCGTCAAAATCAAAGAGAACTGCTTTTATCCGTTTCATAGGATCAGTATAGGGGAAAAAGGTGTTATTTTTAAGGATAACTGTTTATTCTGAGAGATGAATTTTGATCCTGCAAAGATCATCCCCTTTTAAAATGGATTCGGAGACCTCTACCCGGACAGGTTTGTCAGTGACAAATTCCCACATCCAGCGGTAAAACCCCGCGCCGCAGTAGCAATAGGAGGAGGGGATATCTGTTTTTCCCTCCTTCAGCATCGATCGAATCCGTGGGCAGTGGCAGTAGAGGAAGGGTTTTTCTGAGGGGTCTGTTGATTCATAGTATTTTTTAAAATCTTTCGGGATCTTTGTGGCTATGATGGTATTCCCATTTTTCACTCCCGCTGCTCCCATCCCCCGTTCGAGGATATAGTTCATGTGTTCATCTTCAAGTTGTTTGTAGATCCGGATTGATTTTTCAAATTCTTTCTGCAGGAGGGCGTGTGCCCTGTCCGAACTGCCGGTCTTCC
>JAGLYY010000056.1 GCA_023131935.1 Spirochaetales bacterium
GGCTTTCTCTTGTAGTAAAAGGAATTGTAGAAGATAATGAATCGGAAAGGCGGTAACGATTGCTTACACGATATGGTACAAATAAATCGGGAAAACGGGTCCGTCTGGCGAAAATTTATACGCCGGAGGAACATGGGATACACAGAAGCAGGATAGACAGGGATGCTCTAAAGATCACTCAGCGGCTGCAATATCAGGGTTATGCGGCATATATCGTCGGCGGAGCGATTCGGGACCTTCTCCTCGGTAAAGTCCCAAAGGATTTTGATATTGTTACCAACGCTTTACCAAGAAAAGTAAGAAAGATCTTCAGGAATTCAAGGATCATTGGAAAAAGATTTCGTCTTGTCCATGTATATTTCAAAGAAAAAATCATAGAGGTCGCTACCTTCCGGGCTGGTTCTTCCGGTGCGGATGCAAACGAGTATGGAACGATTGAAGAGGATGTCTGGAGGAGAGATTTCTCCCTGAATGGACTCTACTTCGATCTCCGGACAGAACAGATAATCGATTTTGTCGAAGGGATACGGGATATAAGGGTCAAGAAGATCAGGAGCCTCATTCCCCCGGACCGCAGTTTTAGTGAGGATCCGGTCCGGATGATCCGGGCGGTTAAATATCGGGCCTTATCCGGTTTCTCCATGGTCAGATCCCTTAGGAGGAAGATTATTCAGTACAGCAGCAGATTGGATGGTTGTTCCTCGTCGAGAATGACCGAAGAAATATTTAAAATCCTCCAATCTGGAAAGAGCGTCAGGATCATCCGGGATCTCATGGAATTAGAGCTGTTTCATTATATGCTTCCGAGGATATCCTCCAATCTGGATGAGTCACCGGTTTTGCGAAAGATTTTTTTTAAGCAGTTGGAAGAATTGGATGACATGGTGCGGAGTGGCGGTGAAGATCGGCGCAGCATCATGATTATTCATCTGGTTGATCCCTTTCTTATCTTCCAGCAGGCAAATCTATCGCAGGATCAGATGGTCAAGGAGTACTTCAAGGACATAAAAGAGTTGATCTATCCCATAACTCCCCCGAATAAGGATGTTGAAGAGGCTGTTCGGAAAATCTTCATGGATCGGGGAATCGTCATCAAACCGAGTAAGCGGCGTAAAAGGAAACATCCCCACTATCACGGTCACAGGAAACCGGCGAAAAAAAGGAGAATCGCGCCGGTTGATTTCGATTGATTGTTATAGTTCGTTAGTGATTCCAGAGATCTCCTCAAGCAGTTTTCCTGCCTGAACCCCGTATCCTTCCGGGTCCATCTCCAGAACTTTTGCAAGGTAGTCTTTCGCGTCGGAAGGCCTGTTATCAGCATAAGCGTTTACTCCAAGGGCGTAGTACGCAATACCTGGGGCCCCTCCGTTCTGAAGGGAAGCCTGATAAAAGTATTCTGCTAAAGCGAACTCTTTCCTGTCATAATTGATGAGTCCTAGATAATAAAAAGCAGCGGGATTTGTGTCCTCCATCGATAAAGCCTGCGCAAACGCGCTTTCAGCCTCTGAAAGCATTTCGTTGCTGTAATATTCCGCACCTTCGGTTAATAGATCTCCAAGGGTTTTCAAATTGGACAGGTAAACCTTGTAGTCATCTTCAAGAGTACTGGTATTTACCCATGCGAAAGAGCCCAGGATGATGGAGTTCTCATTTTTTACCTGGGTTGCATCAGGGGAAAGGACCTGGATACTATCCCAGAGGATTCTGTTGTATTTCTGATTACTGCTCCCGATTAAAAAACTGACAAGTCCCCAGCTTTGAGCATAAAAGACATTGACATTCCGGGAAGCTGAATCGAATGAAATGCTAAGGAGATCTTGAAGGCTGATAAGGGAATCTTCGTCAAGCGCCTTCTTCATCGTTGGTATCCATCCCCGGTTTTCAGTAAAACTGAAGGAATCCTTTTCCGCGTCATAAAGCGAATCCTCATAGTAGAGGGCCAGACCCTTCTGTATCCAGAGGGGAGGATGGGGTATGAAGGATTTCAGGAATTGAATAGTACTGTGGTGTAAAAGGGTTGTGTTTACCCCCTCTGTCAGATAACCCACAAGCTCACTGCGGTTGGGATCAGAGTACTGGATATAGAGGAAACTGTCCTCCAGGTTGGTTACATATCGTGAAACATAGGATTCAAAAGAGGAACGATCAGCCAAAAGCCGGAGGCGGAGTTTCACTTCAAAAGAGGCGAGATCAAAATGAAGGAAGTCATTGAGAAATGTGATGTACGCGTCGAGGATTATTCCGACCTCATCAGCCTCTTCCTGACTTTTTCCTGAAAAAACCAGGTAGTAAATACCTTCAGATACATAGAGATCAGAAGCCTGGCCAAACAGGGAAAATCCCAAGGTGATGAGCAATATTAAAATAACAACGGTTCGTTTCATAATACCCCCTTTACTTGGATTGTATCCTTCTCTGTCGAGAAGTCAATGAACGAAAGCTCCGTTATAGTGAGACTTTATCAATATTAATATCGACCCTTTCTATTAAAATCCCCGTATATCTTTCAAGATTATCGATTACATAATCGCGAAATCCATGCATATCGCCCGAAAGTTGTACTCCAAAGGGGACATGGACATCAATTCCAAGCCGATATCCTGAAAGCTCCTGCCTGAAGGTGACCCGTTTAATGGAAACTGAACTGTCATACTCATCCGCACAATGGAGTACCATTTGAGTCAAGGCCGCTTCACTGATAGTTACCCGGCCCCGTCTGCCAAATTCCGGTCGTACTACCGCTTTTTCATAGATTTTATGTTTTTTTGGCCAGGGAATATTACGCTTCAGGAACACCCTTATAGAATCGATAACAATATGGGGATGTTTTCTGCTTATTTCGATAGTAGGAACCGGGATAACATGTTTACCTTCCAGTCTCCGGGTCCGGATAGCGGTCTCTATTTCATCGGTACTGGCAATCTCTTCAATATTTATTACTTTTGAGGGTGGTGGTAACCTGAGGCGGTCGCTGATTTTACGAACCATCCGCTCGGAGGTACCGATTATAAGGAGCCGTTTGAACTGCTCATCCTCAAGCTGTTTGCGTACTTCATGCCTGTGCTTTCGTTCATCGAAGAGGGCTGTTTTTATTGCTCCGAGGAAGGCTTTCTCCCTCTTTGCTGATTTACCGGCAATTATTTTATTATCACGGATAAGTAATCCGTCATCGATAATGAGTTCAATTCCATATTTCTGCGCAACCAGTTTTGCCCGGAAGCTTTTGCCTGTTCCGCTCCTCCCCACCAGGGAAAATACCTTTACCCCTCGAAGTAGCCAGCTGATGTGTCGAAAAAATGCTTTCATTACCTTCTAAGTATAACTCTTGAATCGGGAATAAGCCATAGCAAGAGATTTTGCCGGGAAAAGGAGGGACAATTTTTTCCTGTCCCGGGAAGAGAGGGGGGCGATGATTACGCGGATACCGGAACAGGGCAGCAGTTCCTCTGGAAGTTCAAGACGGTAAGCATGAAGAAGATAACCATTCCAATTCCCGGCAGGGGGCCGACGATCAGCACCATATTTCCAGTCTCCGGCAAGAGGGAAACCATGGTATGCACTTTGCGCACGGATCTGGTGGGTCCTGCCAGTAAGAATGCGGAACTCAACCAGGGAAAAACCTCTGCTGTGAATGAGAGGGGTGACCTCGGTTATCGACTCTTTGCCCTCCCTGGAGATCTTTGTAACCTCCCTTACCCGGAGGAGGGGATCCCGCCATACCATTTTCTGCGTAAGCTCCCCTGCGATTACACCAATATAATATTTCCGAAGGAGAGTATTCTTCAAACAGTCAGAAAAAATCCTCGCGCCTTTCAATGATTTCCCGAAGGTCAGAATCCCGGAGGTGTTACGGTCAAGACGGTGGAGTACTCCCGGTCTGAAAGAGAGGGAATCTGCTGTCTTATCGGTGAGATAAAGGCGTGCTGCGCCTTCAACTGAGGATTTTCCATGGGTAAGGACTCCTGAAGGTTTATTTACAAAGAGGAGATCGGAAGTTTCATGAAGAATTTCAAGGGGTGGTCCGGAGGAATCCCTCCGCAGGTTTTTAAAGGCCCTCGTTCCTTTTCCAGAAGCAGTATCAATAGACAAATCGGAAGAGATCTCAATAACGTCTCCCCGGCTAATTCTGATAGAACCCTCAACTCTTTTTCCATTAAGGCGGATTAAACCCTTCCTGATCCCCTGATATATTAAAGAAAGGGGGATATCTTCGAAGGCTTTCCGGATTACACGGTCGAATCTCCGGTTATCATCATCCTCCCGGGCTATAAAGGTGTTGTAAGGGACCTTTTCGCTTCCTGCCATAACACTCCCTGATAGAAATGAGTGTATCCTGGAATTATAAAGATGAACAACCTTCAGGAACTGGTAAAAACAGCCCTTGACAAACACTCTATTCAGTCGGAAACTTGGGAACAACATCCTATAAGGAAATTACACGAAATACATCAAACAATGATTTGGAACAGGAAGCTATTTTGGCTTATACCAACAGCTATTGCTCTTTACCTCACAGCTCTCGTGGTACCTTTTTTACTCCAGGATCTGCCTGAGGGGAATTGGAGGGGATACCTGCAGTTCTCTGTTGATGAAAACCTGGCTGCGGAAGTAGAGGAGGTTTTGAAAACCTCCGGTCACGAAGTGGTGTCCAGGCGGACAACAATGGTAAGGTTCAACACCTTCATGGGGAATGAGGGGAGTGAAGAGATTCCCCTTTCTGCCATAGGGGAGCGGTTCGATCCACTCGATCCCAGGCTTGATCCTTATATAATAAACCTGGACCGCTATTTTTCACTTCCTGGAAAGGAGATCCTCTATCTTCGGGATGGAGAGATTGCCTGGAAACTAAAGAAAGAGTTAGGAGAATACTGGGGAAAAATCTCATTTCAAGGTTCAAATTTCAGTTTGAAAATCTTCGGTGTAATCATTCTGCTGCTGAGTGCGGGTATCCTGTTTCTCCGTTTTCACCGGGGCATATCAAGTGGTCGGGTGACTCTTATGACTCCTATGATTTTTATAACTCTTATTACAGTTGTTCCCTGGATGTTTCTGGTTATCCAGGGGAACCCCCATACAGCTATAGGAGCCAGCGCTCTTTTTATACTCGGGTATCTTGCTCATTTTGAGATAGATCCAAAGATGGAGTATTTCTTCAGCACCGGGGTGTGGAAGGGACCTTTAGCAAAGGGTAAGATCATCTTTTTCGTACTGGGTGTTTTCATTATTGTCGGGACCGCCTTTAGAACAGGGTGGGAAACCGGTATCTCCTTTCTCCTCGCCTTCAGTGCTGCTTTTTCAGTAAGTATCTTAAGATGGACCTGGCGATATCGGAAACACCGGCGGTTTGAACACAACCTCTTCTATTACATGCCAATTGTGGATCAGAAGTACAGAATACAGAATTTCTGGCACATACCGGCAATTATATCTGTCTGGTTACTTTCACTCACCTTCACGGGAGTTTATCATAACAATCAGCACACCTCCCAACCAATGCCCACTCCGGTTGCCGTTGATGGGCTTATAAACTTCACATGGGATTCCCTGTTTCTCCTTTCAACACAAGAGGGGGAAAATTATTTGCCTGACCTTTCCGCTTATCTTGCACACAGGGCTTTTCAGGAATCTCTTCCCTACAATCTAAGTTGGTCATTCCCCTTTCCAGGCGAACAGGTGACTGTTTCCCGGTATAAGCGGATAGAGGGGAAAATACAGAAAACTGAAGAAGTAAGAAAAGAGTTTACAGCTTCCTGGTATGAAGATATAATCGCGAATACACAAGGAATCATGCACATACTTCTATCGCAGCAACGCCCGGTCAGGGTGATGATAACATCCAATTCAGCGGTAGGTCCGGTATCGGTCAGGTATGTGCTTATTTTTTGTGCAGCGATTATTCCTTTTTGCCTTCCCTGGAAAAATCGGAGAAAACCGATTATGAATGGGAAAAAAGGCGTAACCCTGAGAAAGAAAAGGCAGGCAGCATGAGCAAATTGAAGACCTTCGGTCTGGGAGGCGTACACCCCCACGACCGGAAGAGCCGTACAAATGGGAAGCCTATCGAGGATGCGGGAATCCCGGCGGTAGCCGTAATTCCCATGTCCCAGCACCTTGGAAGTCCTGCGGATTGTACGGTTGAAGTAGGAGCTAAGGTAGAGGAGGGGATGCCCATTGGGAAGTCCAGTGGCTTCATTTCCGCTAACATCCATTCACCGGTAACAGGAACCGTAAAAGAGATTGGCAGGGTTTTTCTTCCAAACGGGACCTCTTCCCAGGCAATTTCCATTGAGGTAGAAGAATCGTTTTCTCCAAAGTCATCCTGGAAAGCAGATAAGAACTGGGAAGAATTAAGCAAGGAAGAGCTTATTGATCTTGTCGCTGATATGGGGATTGTAGGATTAGGGGGCGCTACCTTTCCGCTTAATGTCAAATTAAAGGTCCCTACCGGATCAACTGTTGAATATCTCATTATCAACGGGGTTGAATGTGAACCCTATCTAACCGCGGACCATCGTGGGATGCTTGAGCTGACAGATAAGATTTTTAAAGGGATCGAGATTCTCTATAAGATAATGGAACCTGAGAAAGTCTTTATTGGCATAGAGAACAATAAACCTGACGCTATCAAAGTTATGTCTCAAAAGGCTTCCGCAATGAGTTTCCCCACAGAAGTTGTTCCTCTCAAACTGAGATATCCTCAGGGAGATGAAAAACAGTTGATTCAGGCTGTCACCGGAAGGGAAATACCCTCAGGGGCATTACCTCTGGCGATTGGGTGTATCGTTTCCAACGTTGGCACGGTCTATTCCCTCTACGAAGCGGTTGTGCTGGGCAAGCCACTTATTGAACGGATTTTAACCGTTTCCGGCGGAGCGATTAAAGAGCCGAAAAACTTAAGAGTTCGGATTGGAACACCTATTTCTGAACTGATTGAAAAATGCGGTGGATTCTCTGAAGTACCTGAGAAAGTTGTTGTAGGCGGTCCAATGATGGGTTTTGCCATCTTTGATCTTGATACTCCTGTTACAAAGGGGACCTCAGGGATTCTCGCTTTAACTTTGAAAGAGGTAAACTCATCCGTCAGGACCTCCTGCTTGAATTGCGGTAAATGTATTCAAGCCTGTCCTATGGGGCTTAATCCTACAACACTCTTTAAGTATATCGACCACCAGGATTATGATGGTGCAAAGGATATTGGTCTTCTCGACTGCAAGGAGTGCGGCAGCTGTGGTTACACCTGCCCCGCCCATATTCCTCTTATTCACGGAATGAAACTTGGAAAGCTCATCCTCCGTAAGAATCAACAGAAACAGAATAAGGTGAAGGCATGAGTGAAAAACAAAACATGCTTATAACAGCAAGCCCGCAGATCCATGGTCCCGAAACGACTGCCAAAATCATGTGGCTGGTAACACTTTCATTGGTTCCAGCCGGAATCTGGGGTATTTTTGTCTTCGGCGCGCGATCGATCCTGGTTATTGGCGTATCGATTCTGGCATCGGTTATTTCAGAATATGTCATCGCAAGGATATCGAAGAAATCGACAATATTGGATGGAAGCGCATTTCTGACCGGACTTCTTATCGGGTACAATATGCCCGCTGCTGTTCCCCTTTTCATCCCTGCCGTTGCCTCGGTTTTCGCTATCGTAGTAGTAAAATGGAGCTTTGGCGGGCTTGGAGGAAACTGGATGAATCCTGCTTTAGCAGGAAGGGTATTCGTGTTCTTCTCGTGGACCGGTGGCATGACTACTTGGACAATGCCGGGCACTGTTCACAATGTTGCTGATACAGTATCCCACGCTTCCCCTCTGGGCTTTATCAAGGCAGGGCTTCTCGATTTCTCCGGGGCTCTTCATGGTCCTGTTGAGTTCCTCTCTAATCAAGGCTACCCTCACAGCGGGATGGCTGAATCGATCGCTGAGTGGTTCGGGAATATCGGCATAACTATTTCCTATACCTACATAGATGGATTCCTGGGCAACATTCCCGGGTGTATCGGAGAGGTATCAGCTCTCCTTCTCCTCCTTGGCGGTATTTTTCTCTTAATCCGGAAAATCATTACTTGGCATATCCCGGTAGCGTATTTCGGCTCATTTGCCCTGCTTGTCTGGATTTTTGGGGGGCTCCGATATAATACCGGATTCTTTACCGGTGATCCCCTGTTTCATATCCTCACCGGTGGAATGATGCTCGGAGTTCTTTTCATGGCCACCGACATGGTCACCAGTCCAATAACCGGCAAAGGTATGATTATATTTGGCGTTGGCGCGGGGTTACTGACATTCATGATCCGATTTTACGGGTCCTTCCCGGAGGGGGTATCTCTCGCGATTATTCTTATGAATATTTTTGTGCCGATGATCAATAGATATACCCAACCGGTCCGATTTGGTACACGGGGGAGTAAGAAATGAAACAAGCAACGATAGTCGGTGGCAAACTGGCTTTGATATGTGCTCTTGCCGCGGTATCTCTTGGAGTGGCAAATGAAATTACTGCTCCGGTAATCGCTGAACTAAAAGCAAAACAACTGAAAGAAGCCCTTCAAATGGTTGTTCCCTCCGGGGAAGCCGGGGAAGAAACTTTCGTTGAGGATCACCCCGCTGTCACAGCTTATTACCCGATAACCGAAGGTAATAGTACTACAGGTTACGTTATTAAGCTCGTCGGTAAGGGCTATGCCGGGGACTTAGTTCTCCTGGCTAGTTTTTCTCTTGAGGGAGAGATCCTCGGATCGGTTTTACTGGATAACGAAGAGACTCCCGGTTTAGGGAAGGAAGCGGAGAACCCCGAATACATGAAGAGGTTTTATATCGGAACAGGTGGAACGAGCCCGGTTCCCGCGAAGAAATCGGAACTTTCTCAAGCCAATGCTGACGCCGTTTCAGGCGCGACAATCACCTTTATAGGAATTGGCCAGGCCCTTTCAGCAGGTTCCGAATACACGAAAAAACTTGGAGGGGCCCAATGATTAAGGATATTACAAGAGGGTTTTTCAAAGAAAACCCTGTATTCGTTGTACTCCTTGGACTATGTCCCGCTTTAGGAGTTTCTACCAAGGTTGTAAACAGCATTGGGATGGGAGCGGGGGTAATCTTTGTCCTCCTAGGCTCAAACATTATGGTTTCCATGCTAAAGAACTTCATCCCCGAGAAGGTCAGGATACCGGCATACATAGTAATCATCGCCTCCTTCGTCACCATAGTACAGATGGTAATGCAGGCTTTCATGCCTGATCTTTATAAAAGCCTGGGGGTTTTCGTTCCTCTTATCGTTGTAAACTGTATCATCCTCGGAAGGGCTGAAGCCTTTGCCAATAAGAATAACCTTTTTCGTTCGATTCTCGATGCCCTCGGGATGGGGATCGGTTTTACCTTCGCCCTCTTTCTCATCTCGCTTGTACGGGAAATCCTGGGTGCCGGAACCATCACCCTTTTTCCCATGGGGAGTTGGGACGGAATAATCGTTATACCGATTCTCTCAAACGCGCCTGTCCGGGTTATGGCACTCGCGGCGGGAGCTCTTTTAGTACTTGGATATCTGAAAGCACTCTGGAATGTATTTGAGGCAAGGAAGAAGGAGCCGGTATCATGACCTACATTGCAATACTCATTACCTTTGTTTTTATCAGTAACTTCGTTCTTACTCAGTTTCTCGGAATATGTCCCTTCATCGGAGTATCAAAAAATGTTGATTCAGCGGTTGGTATGGGTTTTGCCGTAACTTTTGTTATGGCGCTGGCCTCAATAGCGACCTGGGCGATCCAGCATCTTGTCCTTATCCCTTTGAAGATTGAGTTTCTGCAGACTATCACCTTCATCCTGGTAATCGCGGCACTGGTGCAGCTCGTTGAAATGGTGATACAGAAAATATCTCCTCCTCTCTACAAGGCCCTTGGTATTTATCTGCCCCTCATCACAACCAACTGTGCGGTTATGGGTATAGCCCTTATCGCCGTGAGGAGCGATTTTTCCGCACTGGAAAGTTTTGTCGCGGGGATCGCCGCTGGTTTCGGGTTCCTTCTTGCTATTATCCTGATGTCAACGATCCGCGAAAAACTGGATGCCGAGTGGATTCCGAAACATCTTCGGGGTGTTCCCATTGCGTTTATCACCGGAGGCTTGATGGCCCTGGCTTTTATGGCCTTTGACAAGGCTCTTATTAATAACCTGTTTCCGGGTCTTTAGGAGGAAGTATGATTATTTTATACTCGTTTCTTTCAGTTACCCTCCTTGGGCTCATCTTTGGGGTAGGGCTTTCTATGGCGTCAAAAGCCTTGGCAGTCCGTAAGGATGAAAAAGTCGAAGCGGTGGAGAGCAAACTCCCCGGGATAAACTGCGGGGCTTGTGGATATGCAGGATGTTCAGGCTACGCTGAGGCAATTGCGAAAGAGGAGGAGGAAGACCTGACCCTATGCTCTCCCGGCGGACCTGATGTTGCTTTAGAGCTTGCAGAGATTATGGGTGTTGAGGTCGAAATATCCAACCAGAGGATGGTAGCACAGGTATTTTGTCGTGGAAATGATGAGCGGTCGAAAACAGAATTTGTGTACCAGGGCGTTACTGACTGTAACGCGGCCTACCTCTACTTTGGCGGAAACAAATCCTGTAAATACGGGTGTCTCGGTTTAGATTCCTGTATTAAAGTCTGTCCTGTAGATGCTATCATCCACGATGAAGATGGATGTGTATGGGTGGACAAAGAACTATGTATCTCCTGTGGAAAGTGTATCGATATCTGCCCGACAGGGGTGATGAAGCTTATTCCCCATGAAGCTGATTATATTGTAGCCTGTAATTCAAAAGATAAGGGTGCAGTTACAAGAAAGTACTGTTCAGTTGGATGTATCGGATGTAAAATGTGTGAAAAGGCATCCCCGGAAGGCGGATACAAGGTAGATAATTTTCTGGCGACGATCGATTACTCAATGGATGGAGAGAGAGAGGCTGCCAGTGTGAAATGTCCTCCTAAATGTATCTTAAGCCTTAAGGGAGTAACGGTAAAGGATGAGAAAAATTAAGCTGATTTTCGGCACTCATAACACTCTTCCCCATGGGCTGGGTGAAGAAGAGTTTGAGAAAGCCTATCAGCTTTCGTATAAGCCTTTCCTGACAACCCTTTATAACTATCCGGAGATGCCGATAACTCTTCATTATTCGGGCATTCTCCTTGAATGGTTTGAGTCCTATCACCCGGAGTTCCTCATGCTTTTGAACGACATGGTGCGGAGGAAGCAGGTAGAGCTTCTGGGTGGTGGGTACTATCAGCCCGCGTTTCCCCTTGTCCCCGGCAGCGACCGTCTTGGACAGATCGAAACCCTCACAACAACGTTACGAAAGCGTTTCGGTAAAAGACCAAGGGGAATTTGGATCCCGGAATTAATCTGGGAACCATCTCTTCCAGTTCCCCTGCGCACCAGTGGCATGGATTTCACCTTCCTCGATGAAAGTCAATTCAGTCAGGCTGGCTGCGGAAAAGGGGACATGAACATGCCATGTATTACCGAAGATCAAGGCAAATCGGTAATTGTATATCCCATATCAGGAGGAATTCTCCAGGACATTCCTGGTTCACAACCAAGGGAAATCCTCGAAAGAATCATCTCCCTCCGTCATCCAAACGAGGAGCGGGTGGTGGTCTTTATCTGGAGGGGGGAGCTGCATTACTCCGAAAAGGGTATCAAGCTGCTTTCCTGGGTTGATTCCTTTCTGGAGCTCTTAAGAACAAACAAAGACAAGGTTACGACAGTCTTGCCGGGGGAATTCCACAAAACCTGTGGGCCGTTGAAAAAACTCTATTTCCCCTGTACCGGCTACAGTGAACAGATTGAGAGAGAAAATTCAGAACCGGAAAAGATTGTTGTAAGGGATGACGCTTCTCCCAACACACCGGCCAACGGTTTTTTCCGCCAATTCCTCTCCAGGTATGAAGAGAGCAACCTCCTGTACTGTAAGATGATGCACATCCACATCCTTGTGAATCAGATCCGGGCTGATAAAAGCAGGAAGAAAACAGCCAGGAATGATCTCTGGAGGGGGCAGGGGAATAGCGCATTCTGGCATGGAGTATCCGCCGGGCTATATCAGAACAGGATAAGGAAAGCAGCTTATTCCGCCCTGATAGAATCGGAAAAAACAACAAGGGAGCGGGGTATTTTCAGGACCGCCCTCTCTCCCGGTGATTTTGATATGGATGGCGTGCTGGAATACCTGTACAACGGTCAATACATTAACGCCTATGTTCATCTTCGCGGGGGCGTTCTCTTTGAGCTGGATCATCTTCCATCTGCCTGGAATTACCTTGATACGATGCGCCGTTACAAGGAAGATTATCACTCCCAGATTAAGGAACCGGTTCCATTTGACAGATATCCGCGGAGGGGATTCATCGACCATTTCTTTCATTCCTCTAATACAGTACAGAATTTCGACCGGATGCAGTACCAGGAGATGGGTTCTTTTATTGACGCAAATTATCTGCTCGAAGAGTTGGACCGCGATCACAAAGAAGTTACCTTAAGAAGTGATGGTCTCGTTATCCAAAAAGGGAATGCTATTCCTGTCTCAATACGGAAGACATACAGCTTTAAACGAAGTACTGTTTCTCTTGAATATGAGATTCGTCATTTCTCAAAGGAGAGAGAATCTTATATCTTCGGTTCAGAAATAAACCTGTCCTTTGCCGGCAATACTGATGAGGATGCAGCGGTTGAAATTCAGGGGGAGAAACCCAGAAGAAACTTTTTGAAGGAACCATTGTCGATAGATTCTACCAAAGAAATAAATATCGAAGATAAATATAACCGGACACGGCTGAATCTATCCTCAGCAATTACTTTCCAATTATGGTGTACCCCTGTGGTAACATACACACGGCTTCACCAGGCTCAAAGAAAAGATTATCAATCAAGCTGCTTCATCCCGCGATGGAGGTTCAATTTGCTTCCCGGGGAGGTTTGGAGAAATACTCTGACCTTAAGGATAGATAAAAAATAGAGGCCTTTGTTGTTCACTTAAAGACGAACCAGTATATCATCTATCCATGGCTGACTTTCGGTGTAATAATTCTCCTGGGCATTCAGAAATTCAAGAAAAGCCTTCCGATACTCTTTCATGAAGTAATAAGCCTGCCCTAAATAAAATCGTGCCCGGGAATCTATATTCTTTTCTCTGCGTACGCTTAAGAAGTTTCTTAGCTGGAGGGCTGCTTCCGACCATTCATTCCGGGAAAAGTCACCGTTAAGTATCTGCGTAAGGGTCCGTTCTGAGCCCGACTGCGGGGTTTCAGTGTCTTTTTCGAGGACTACCGGGGTTAAGGGATTATCTGATTCCCGGGGAAAGGTCTTAAGTATCTGATTGACTACTTTTTCAGAATCCTCAGAGAGGGGAATAAGATCTTTATCAAAAAGGGCGGAAGATGATACAAGAGGGCGCCCGCTTTCAATCTCATGGACAATATGCAGTTCCGGCAGAGGGCGGGGCCGTACAGAGAAGGAAGTTTCAGGAAATTTTGTTTCGACAGTGATTCTGACAGCTTGAGAGGTTACATTTTGCCCGGGGATGATAGGGAAAGTTCCGGCGGTACTAAGGTCCTTGTCGAAAACTCCATAATACCAGTTGGTGTTTACCGGGGCTTTTTCCCGGTATTCAACACTCCCACCCTTAAGTTGAGCTACGAGCCGGGGTCTTTGGTCTAAGTCCATATCCTGAATCGGGGCATGGTGCCGGTAAACAAGAAGATCTCTGCTTGGCCTGGATGTACTGAATCTCAGGATGATGAAGTCTCCAAAGAGATCGGTACGTATATCGCTAATTGTGGTAGACCTGTCAACTTCGGTAATAACCTGCTCTTCTCCCGTACCGCTGCGGATAATTGTCGCGCCATGCTTAACAGCTATAGGGTTTACCGATACGTTTCGGTAGGGAATGAAAATCTTTTGTACCTCTTTGTCCAGGACAGCAAGGATAGCATAATAGTATTCAGTATTTGATGGAGGATAATCGGTAAATTCTTCATCTCCAGCATCGACTCTTCCTACCTCGGTGGAATCAGGGAAGGTAGTTTCGTTGATCGGATCGGTATACCGGTAGATGGAATAGTAATCTACTGATGCTGGGTCATCCTGCCAGGAGATACGGACCGAGCTCTCTTGCTGCATGATCCTTAGGCTGGATACAAAAGGGGCAAACCTTTCCTGAGCGAAGATCCTCGCAGGCAAGAGAAAAAAAGGCAGAAAGAGAAGCATTAAGAGGTGTCGGCCTTTCACAAGAGACGCTCCTGTTAATTAGTGTCTACCATAATAATCGGCTTAAGAACCTTCTGTCCATAGATATTTCAAGGGTTTGACAGGTAGAAGAGATATCCATACACTATAGCCATGTTTGTTGCTGTCTCCTGTGATTTATCAAATGAAGACCATATTGATGATGTGCGTGATATTCTCAAACAGTTTGGTTTTAAAGAGGTCCAGAAAAATCTCTTTGAATCCGCCCGGCTGAAGGAGAATACAGTTTCCCGTTTGAAAAGAGAGTTGGATAAGGCAACCGATTCTTTCGATAAATTGAGGTTTTATCAGTTCCCGATAAAGGAAACCCTGGTAATTACTGAACTCGTACAGAAGAAATGGAAGAGAATCATTGTCCGGGATGTTATTGGGCAGGAACATTAAAAGAATTATCCTGATGAACAACAAAAATAATCCTATCGGAATATAGGAGGGGAGAACTACCATGCTTACCGAAATACAAAACCGACTAAAGACCCTTGATGTTGAAATACTGGACAGCTGGAGGCGTCTTTGACCCTGCGGGTCTTCAGTCAGAAATAAAAAGCCTGGAAGATAAGACCTGCGAATCCGGTTTCTGGAATAACCGGGAAAAAGCGGAAGAAACAATGGGGAAACTGAAAGTTCTTCGTGGCAAGTATGAACCATGGAAGGAACTGAAAGATGACCTTGAGGAAGTGAAAGAACTGTACACCCTGGCTCTTGAAGAGAGTGATGAATCCCTGGAAGGGGAAATACTCTCCCAGGTTGAGAAGATTGAAAAGCGGTTTCCGGAACTCAAACTCCTTGAACTCCTTGGCGATGAACTTGACGATAGTAACGCCTTTCTTATGATACACTCCGGAGCCGGCGGTACCGAAGCCTGCGACTGGGTGAGTATGCTTTACAGAATGTATCAGCGCTGGACAGAATGCCGGGGGTTTAATCTGCAGATACTCGATCTTCAGGAGGCCGAGGGGGGGATTAAATCAGTTACCTGCCAGATTAACGGACAATATGTCCATGGTTACCTGAAGGGGGAATCGGGGATACATCGACTCGTGAGGATCTCCCCCTTCGATTCATCGTCCCGGCGGCATACCTCTTTTGCCTCGGTATATGTTACCCCGGTTATTGAGGAAGACATAGAGGTAGATATTCGGCCGGAAGATATTCGGGTTGATACTTATCGTGCCCAGGGAGCCGGAGGGCAGCATGTAAATAAAACCGATTCAGCTGTTCGTATTACTCACCTTGAAACCCGGATTGTAGTCCAGTGCCAGAATGAGAGAAGTCAGCATAAAAACAGGGCAAATGCAATGAAGGTATTGAAATCCCGTCTTTACGAGCATTATAAAGCTGAGAGGAACAAGGAGCAGCAGTCAAATCTTCAGGAAAAAAAAGATATTTCCTGGGGGAACCAGATACGTTCCTACGTGTTTCAGCCATATACCATGGTAAAGGACCACAGGACAAAGCATGAGGCAGGCAACATTCAGAGTATGATGGATGGAAATATCGACTCCTTTATAGAGAGTTATCTGCATTGGAAGTGGTCGGGTCGTAGTTGATGAAATTCCGGGTAATCATTATCGATGATCTTTCCTTTATGCGAACCGCAATTCGGGAGATCCTCGAAGATGCGGGTATTATGGTTGCGGGGGAAGCGGAGAATGGGCTGGCAGGTTTTGAGCTCTATAATGAGCTGCAGCCCGAGGTTGTACTCATGGATATAACAATGCCTGTAATGGACGGCATTGAATCTCTGAAAAAGATCCGTGAGAAATACCCTGATGCCCGCGTTGTCATGTGTTCGGCCCTCGGACAGCAGGAGTATATTATTAAATCAATCCAGCTTGGCGCACGGGATTTCATTGTGAAACCCTTCCGACCCGAGCGGATTATCTCCGCGGTACAGAAGGCTGTCAGTTGATGCGCTCTTTTCCTGCTTTTCTTCTTGCGCTTCTTCTTACCCACTTAAGTGTCACCATGGTTTTCGGGGAAATTCAGGATAAGAGGGACTCCTGGACTCTGGGAGTATCAGAGTTTTCCAGGGAGGATCTGCCGGAGGAGCTATCCTACCTGGGGTCAGGCTTTCCCAACATTTTGCTTGAACAAATTTCACAGGTGACGAATCATATATATTCAACAGAGGAACGCTCAGCTTACCAGCTTTATCTTATCGAAAGTACTCTGGACAACCTGAATACCGAACTCACTTCTCTTCTATCCAAACGGGACAGGGATTTCATTGAATCCGCGCTGTCGGAGGAACAAAAGAGGACTTATGAAGAAAAGGCGGATGTTCTCCGGAAAAGTATTGGGGAAGCTGAGGGGACCATACCTTCAGAAATCACCATTGATACGGAGAAGCCTGTTATCCTCGCCCCAGAGAATCAGGGAGGTGAACTGCTTTACTGGGATGACGATTTCATAAAAACTTCCGGTATTCATCTGCCTGCCGGCCTTGATTGTTATATAACCGGTAAATTCCGGTACCTTCAGGGTTTTGTCGATGTATCGGTTTGGGTTATCCAGATCCAGGGTATCGTATACCAGTATCAAGACCTTCTTGATCCGGAGATTCTCGATGAAACCCTGGAAAAACTTGCCGGAAAAATAACCGCCATTATCTTTGGAAAGGAGGGAGGGCGTGTGGCCGTTCAGCCGGAACCCCGGGACGCGAGGGTACAGATCACCAGAGGGGGACAGGAGATTGCTGTGGGAACAGGGGATATTACCTCTGATCTTCTAGACCCGGGAGTATACGAGGTCTCTGTTAATAAGAATGGATATATAGCTTATCAGGAAAAAACAGAAGTGATTGCGGGTGTAACGACAACCCTTTCACCGGTGTTAACGAAACTTTCAGGGACCCCCTTCCTGATAACCAGTTATCCGGGAAACGCTGATGTATATCTTGATTCCCTTTGGTTGGGCAAAACTCCCCTTGTTTTAGACTGCCCCGAAGAGGGCAGCCAGATCGTTATAAGAAAAGAGGATTTTCTTACCTGGAAATCTATGCATCAAAAGGAAAATGAGATAAAGATTTTTCTCAAAGAGGAGTTTATCAGCCATGAAGAGGAATTGAAGATGAAACGGGATGCCTATTACGCTTCATTCGGCAGATTCATACTCTCTCTTCCTCTGACAATCGTTAGCTATGCAAACGCTGTAGAATACGCGAATTTAGCTGTGATGGAGAGTGATATAGGCGGTACTGATGAAAGAATACAGGAATTGCAGAATACAAGCTTACTGTGGTACACTGCCTCGCAGCTTGGTTTATGGTTTAACGCATTTCTTTTTGGGAACACTGTTATCGATGTTTTACAATTCATTCAGACTGTTGAAAATTAAGAGGTACCGGGATGGGAATAGGTTCTAAGATCAAAAAACTTTTTTCAAAATCCCTGGCTGATGAAGAGCTTTTTGATGAGTTGGAAGACCTTCTCATTGGAAGTGATATAGGTGTCAGGACCGCAATGGAAACGATCGATCTATTGCGGGAGAAAAAAAAACAAAACGCATCAATGAATGAAGAGCAGATTGTCCATACGCTCGAAGGCATTTTGAAAGGATTCATCACAGAGTACACTCTCAAGCCCGAGCCTGGGGTCCTGAACCTTTTTCTCCTGTTCGGGGTCAATGGGGTGGGGAAAACAACTACCATCGCGAAGTTAGCTAACTATTACCGGGAAACCTATGACCTTCATGAGATAGTTTTCAGCGCTGGTGATACATTCCGTGCCGCTGCCATTGATCAGCTGAAAATCCACGGAGAGAACCTGGGATTCAGAGTTGTCGCTCAGGAACGAGGTGCTGATCCCGGGGCGGTCATCTATGACACGATAGGAAGCGCGAAGAGCAATGGAGATAAGCTAATCCTCGTGGACACGGCAGGCCGGATGCATACAAAACAGAACCTTGTAAGGGAACTGCAAAAGATAAAAAAAATCATAGAATCGAAGATGCCTGGCGGGTCGATAAAACACATCCTCGTTGTTGATGCTACTACCGGGCAAAACGCCCTAAGACAGGCAGAAATCTTTCACGAAGCGGTAACCATCGATACAGTGATTCTTACAAAATATGATTCCACTGCAAAGGGGGGAATTGTCGCTGCCATATCGCGGGACTTCGGTATCCCCGTCAGCTTCCTCGGGACCGGTGAAACCTACGACAGTCTTATCCCGTTTAACGCGGATAAATATCTTGAAGACCTTTTGGAACGCTAAATGAAAAGGTTGTTCCTTATTATCCTGATATGTACTTCAGGTATCCTCTTTTCCCAGGAATATTTCAGGTCAAATACACTAGGCATGCCTTTGGAAAAAATAGATCCTCTACGGAGAGAGGAATATCCCTATATCCTTTTTCGTGAAGATGGGGAGGTAGAAAAACAGATTCTTTTTCACAATGGAGAGGAGGTAAAAACCTGGATCATTACACGAATTGGAAACGAAAAAAGAGTAATGGAATATGAAAAAGGGGAGATATCACTTCAGACTTTTTACCGGCACAGTTTAATACGTGAGATGTTTTTTTTTCAGAATGGATCTTTACATCAAAGCCAAAAGTATCTTTATACCCAGAGAAAATTAAACTCAATAAAAACCTTTGATGGAGATGAAAACCTTCTATTCAAGGACAGTTTCCTTCGGGACCGGAGAGGGTACCTTCGTCATGTAATAAGGAGTTACCCTGGCGGAGAAAAAAGAATTGTCTCCTTTCAGCTTTCTTCCGGAAACCTGACGCAGGAAAGTATTAGTGAAGGAGATGCCATGACCATCCTCCACTATAACGATGAGGGTCTTCATAGCAGAGAACAGTGGACCGGTGAACAACTTTTCCTGAAAGAGGAATTTTTTTCTGAAGGAGGAGAAACATGTTCCCGTGAGGTGAATAACGAAACCGGAGGGGTTATTCTTAGAAAATATGATGACAAAGGGAACCTTATTTATCAGGCCCCGGAAACCGGTTACCCGAAGGAATTCTTTGGGTGGGATGATGGAAAGATAAACAACAAGACAATAATAACAAGGGGCCTCCGAAAGGAATGGTCTTATGATTATGAGGAGGGAGCGATCTCCAGGGAAACTTACAGGGAGAATGGAGAAATACTTCGCCTTACCGAATATTTCGATGATGGGAAGAGTATTTCTATTCTCTACTCTGAGGGAAAACCGACATTCCGAATTACCTATTTCGATGGGGTAAAAACCGGACATGAGGTCCTGGGAGAGTAGGATATGGCCCGAGATTGGATTTTCTTTGTTGGTTACAGGTACCTCCGCACAAGAAGGAGGGAAAAGGGGCTTGCTCCCGCAGCTTTATCGGTCATAGGTATTGCAGTTGGGGTAATGACTCTTATTACCGTCATGGGTGTCATGAATGGCTTTCAGCTCGGCTTTATTGAAAACATCCTTGAAATCTCCTCATTCCACCTTCAGGCTGCTCCTATAGAGAAAGGGTCAGGTTTGTTGGAAAGGGATAATATTCTACAGATAAAGGGAGTAAAATCCGTACTTCCGTACAGAGAGTTTCAAACTATGATGAAAGGCAGATTTCCCTCCTTCCGGCCGGTAAATATCAGGGGGATCCCCAAAGATTGGCAAGAGATGGATCCCGGGATGGATAACCGCCTGGAAATGGTTAAGGGCGATTTTGCTATATCTCCGGGAACCTCCTCCATTGTTCTAGGACAGGAGCTTGCCCAAGCGATCGGAGTTGGAGTAGGAGATCAGGTTTCACTCATTTCATTGTCGGTGAAGGGGTTTTCCCTTATCGTTCCCGCAACTGTTCACTACCAGGTTAGCGGTTTGTTTCACAGTGGTTATTATGAAATTGATTCTTCCTTTGCGTTTGTGGAATTATCAACCTTTCAGGAAATAAACAGGGACGCAAATCTGACATATGGAATAAAGCTTGAAAACAGATTTAATGATGAATCTGTTCTTGAAAGCCTTAACAGACAACCAGGAGTTAAGGCAGACTCCTGGAGGGTGTATAACAGAAGTTTCTTTTCTGCGCTCCGAATGGAAAAAATTGTAATGATGATTTTGATTGGTCTGATTTTTCTGGTTGTGGGGGTGAATATTTTTCATGCCTTAAGAAGATCGGTGTATGAAAAGCGGGAAGAGATAGCGGTCCTTCGTTCACTTGGCGCATCCCCATCATCCATCCGGGGAATTTTTCTTATTGAAGGGGTCCTCATTGGTTTTATGGGAGCACTAATCGGCACAATACTCGGATTGCTCCTCTCATCTCAGATAAACAGTCTTTTCCGGGGAACAGAATATCTTATAAACCTTGGAATTGATATACTGAATATTCTTGCATCCTGGTGGGGAGGATCAAAAGGACACATGTCCCTCTTTTCACCCGCATATTTTTACATACAGGAAATACCAAGCCGGGTGCTTTTTGGGGAGGTGCTGCTTATTACAGGATTTGCTTTCTTCTCATCTATACTCGCGGCCCATGTTGCGGCTTCAAAAATTTCAGAAATAAAACCCAGTGAGGTTCTCAGGTATGAGTAATATTCTCACCTTACAACATGTAAAAAAAACCTTCTCCAATGGGGGGGAGGATCTCCATGTACTCGAAGATATTAATCTTGAAATAGCCGGTCAATCGACGGTTGTATTAACTGGAGATAGTGGAAGCGGGAAGAGTACCCTTCTTAATCTTATTGCCGGGCTCGATCATCTTACCAGCGGCGAGGTGAGGGTTAAGGAATATGAGATACAGAATCTTTCAGAAGTAGAACTTACCCATTATCGAATGTTTACCATTGGACTTGTTTTCCAGTTTCATTATCTTCTCAAGGATTTCACCGCAATTGAGAATGTGATGCTGCCTGCTTACATAGCGGGAAAAAAGAGGGATAAGGCACTCTCATTGGCAAAGGACCTCCTTAAACAGGTTCGTCTTGAAAACAGGATGGACCACTATACGGGGCAACTATCAGGGGGAGAAAGGCAGCGGGTGGCAGTCGCGAGGGCCCTGATTAATCAACCTGATATTATCCTGGCGGATGAACCAACGGGAAATCTGGATGAAGATAATTCCCGGGTCGTAGAAGATATGCTTTTTTCCCTTGTGGAGCAGTATGGTAAAACACTCCTCCTTGTAACCCATGATCGCTCACTCCGTTCCCGTGGGACTTACCATTTTCACCTGGAGAAGGGGGTCCTGAAAGAGGAATGAGAACCGGACCCTCTCTCTATGTAGCTATTAGAACACTCTGGATACGAAAGAAAGGCCGAAAAGGGCTGGGAAGGCTCCTTGGCGCAGTTATCGGAATAGCTCTGTCTCTGGTGCCCCTTATCGTAGTGGTCGAGGTGACCAATGGTATGATAGAGGGGATAACCCGGAGGTATGTTGAGATCGGTTCTTATCATCTCCAGATCCGGAATTATACAGGAGTTCCTGGTGAAGAGGTAAAAAGGGCCGCTTCAGATATTTCGCGTCTGGATAGTGTAACTCTTGCCTTCCCGTCCATAGACGGGATTGCCCTTGGCCGTGGACCTTCAGGAACTGTAGGTGTTTTTGTCCGGGGGATTCCCGAAGACCATTATCAGGTAGATACAGGATTTCGGAAGTACCTCGAAATAAAATCGGGAAGTTTTTCTCTCGAGCAATCGAATGATGTGGTGATAAGCTCCCTGCTCGCGGAAAAGCTTGGCCTTGTTACTGGGGGCAAGATTGTCATCATTACCTCTCGCGAACTTCCGGGTGGGCGATATATTATGCGTCCGACAATTTTAAATATCAGGGGTATCTGTTCAAGCGGTTATCAGGAGCTTGACGGTACCACCATGTATATTAATATCGACAAAGCCTTTCGGCTTTTTGGAGATGCCGGGCATTCCCTCATTGGTGTTAAAGTAGAGGACCCCTACAGCGATATTTCCCGGATCAAGCGAATGATACAGGGAACACTAAAACCGGGATGGTTTGTAATTTCCTGGCATGATCTGGAACGGGGGATGTATGAGAGTTTTCGGACAACAAAGAATTTGCTTACATTTATCATGATTCTCATTCTTCTTGTGGCATCTGTAAATATTTCATCAGCCCTGGTAATGATCATTCTGGAGAAAAAACAGGAAATAGCTATCCTCAAGAGTGTGGGTGGCGGCCCCGGTTTTATTATGAAAATTTATATGATCATCGGTTTCATTACCGGAACAATAGGGACTATTTTCGGAATTGCAATCGGAATGTTTACCGCGGTTCATGTAAATGAGCTCATTTCAGGAATAGAGTGGCTCATAAATCTTGGATACCAGCTAGTAAATATTATTATTAGCGGATCCTTGCCTGAAGGGGGGATAAAGCTTCTCTCCTCAGCCCATTACCTTGACACCATCCCCATAAGGATAGGTTTCCGGGAAATCTCTCTTATCGGGTTCTTCGCGATTTTCCTTTCTGTTTTAGCATCATACTTGCCTGCCAGACAGGCAGGCAAGATGAAGCCAATCGAAATCATGAGGAAACACTAACTATGGCAGGTTCTTAGATAAAGAGATTATAATCGCGGATGCACGAAAGGAGCTGCCCCTGTACTTTTTCCCAAAATATTGTTATATTCTGTACAAATGTCGCCGCAATTTGGCGGCTTTTTCTATATAATACAGATAGTGAAAGGTACTTAATACGATGTTATGTGATTTCTGCCATGAGAAAGTGGCAGTATTTAATGTACAGAATACCCAGCATGATAAAACCATAACTATTCATCTGTGTGAAGCCTGTGCAGAGAAACATGGTTTGAAGTTGGAGAGTGATGATTCAACAATTCAAATGTCAAACATATTCAATAATACCTCTTTAAACCAGTGTCCGAAGTGCGGGAGAAAGCTAAAGGAGATCAAACGGGAGGGCAGACTCGGTTGCCAGAATTGTTATTCTGTTTTCAAAAATGAGATAGAAAAGCATCTTACCATGATGGGAGCGACAGGACCCCATAAGGGTAAGCTTCCGGAACACCTTAAGGTACTTAAACAGCTTCTTTCCGACCGGGAGGATCTGGAAAAATCTTTAGATGATGCTGTGTCCCAGGAAAAATATGAAGAGGCCGCAAAAATCAGAGACAGACTCGTCAAAATTGATAAGTATTTCGTCACAGGGGGAAAAAGTCGTGAAAATCAGCCTTCCTGATGACGGATGGTATTTGAAAAAGGGACCCGAATATGATGTTGCTATATCGAGCCGGGTTCGCCTTTCCAGGAACCTGGATAATCTCCCTTTTCCCGGTATGATGGACGCCTATCAGGAGAAGCAGGTTTCAACTACTCTCCTGACTGCAATCAAGGAACTCCCTGAACCCCTGCGGATTCTGGATGATCTTGAGCCCCTTGATCGGCGGGTCCTTCTGGAAAGAAATCTGATAAGTCAGAGTTATGTTCTGGAAACTGAAAGACCCATTATCGTAAATCCTGCCGGGAATGTGTCCATCATGATCAATGAAATCGATCACTTGAGAATTGCGGCTATTCATGGTGGGTTGGATCTAATCAATGCTTTCCGGATAACCGATGAAATAGATAGAGGGCTGGATAAAAAGGTGAAATATGCGGCTTCGATAGATTTAGGTTTTTTAAATACCGAAATGGAGAATTGCGGAACAGGATTGAGAGGTTCCGTCTTGCTCCATTTGCCAGGTCTTGTTGAAACAGGTTTAATTGAACGCTCCTTGAAGGCGGTTGTACAGCTTGGGTTGAATGTAAGAGGTTTTCTTGGAGGGGAGGAGGATTCCCACGGAGATCTGTATCAGCTTTCAAATATGGTAAATTTAGGGGAAAATGAGGTCGAGATCCTCGAAAAACTTGAAAATGTAGCCCTTCAATTGGTACATTATGAGAGGAAGGCAAGGAAAGAAATGTATCAGCGGAAGCAGATCGAAACTGAAGACCGGGTCTTCCGGGCGTATGGCCTTTTACATTACGCGAAAATGGTAAATCAAAATGAGGCCGTCACCCTTTTATCCAGTTTAAGACTGGGTATTTCTCTTGGGTTATTGGATTTGCCCATGGAGATTGCAACAGCTTTGTTGTTTTTCTGTCAGAAGGCCCATGTTACGAAAGAGACGGGATTTATGGATCGGCTCAAGGAAAACAGCGTTATTGATGAAACCCGGGCAAAAATAATCAGGGATCACTTGTTCAGCAGGAGATCATCGGAGGCGGATGATGTTTAAAGGACTAACACAGCGAGCACAGCGGATACTCACGATCTTCGCACAGGAAGAGGCCAAGCGGTTTCACTCCGACCAGCTATTGCCCGAACACATAATTCTCGCAATGCTGAAGGATGGTGAAGGCCTTGGATTCAAGGTACTAAAGCATGTGAATATTAATCCTGTCGATATGCAGCTTGAAATAGAGAAAAGTATCCCGAGAAGGCACTCCGGTTTTATTCTTGGTGATGTTCCCCCTTCAAAAAGAGGAAAGAAAATCCTTGAGGATTCAGCTGAAGAAGCACGCAACCTTGGTCATGAGTACATAGGCACCGAACATCTGCTTCTTGCTTCCTGCCGTGAACAGGGTAGTGTTATTTCAAGGTATCTTCAGAAATATAATGTTACTCCCCAGCAATTAAGGGATATTGTTGTGGAAATGAGCGGAAGCTATGTTGTGAAAAAAGGCAAACCAACACCTCAACCAGTGAAGCGCAGACAAGCGCCTGCGGGAAAACGTAACACGCCCACCCTTGATGAGTTCTCAAGGGACCTTACTGAATACGCAAAACAGGGAAAACTTGATCCCGTAATAGGACGTATCGATGAGATTCAACGGGTGATACAGATCCTCGCCAGGAGAACGAAAAATAACCCCATCCTCATTGGAGAACCTGGAGTGGGAAAAACCGCTATTGTCGAAGGGCTTGCTCAACGAATAACCGATGGTGTTGCTCCTGACATCCTTCTGGATAAACGGGTATTGAACCTTGATCTGGCTTCTCTTATTGCCGGTACAAAATACCGGGGAGAATTTGAGGAACGGCTCAAACGGGTAATGAAGGAAATTTCGGGAGCGGGGAATGTTCTCCTGTTTATAGACGAGCTGCACACGATTATCGGGGCAGGTGGCGCGGAGGGAGCGATTGACGCTTCAAATATGTTAAAACCCGCCTTATCGAGGGGCGAAATTCAGTGCATCGGCGCAACCACCCTTAACGAATACAGAAAATATATTGAAAAAGATGCCGCTCTTGAGAGAAGATTCCAGACGATATTTGTGGAAGAACCTACTATTGAAGAAACTATACAGATACTCCAGGGAATTAAAGAGCGGTATGAAGACCACCACAATGTAACTTATACCGACGAGGCTTTAAAGAGTGCGGCATCTCTCTCTACCAGGTATATTACCGATAGATTTCTACCAGATAAGGCAATAGACCTCATTGATGAAGCTGGCTCCCAGAAGAGGATAGCAAACAGTATAAAACCTCTGGAGGTATCCCAGCTTGAACAACAGATCGATGAATTGACTTCAGAAAAAATCTCCCTTGTTAACACCCAGAATTATGAAAAAGCTGCGGCGGTACGGGACACTGTTCGTCAAATGAAATACAGAGTTGAAGAACTGAAAAATGGTTGGAAGAATGCTCTCCGGACTGAAAAAAATATTGTTTCTGAAGATGATATTCTTGAAATAATAGTTCAGATTACCAAAATTCCCATAACGAGGATTGCCCAGACTGAATCAGAAAAGCTTGTTCACATCGAAGAGGAACTCCATCAAACGGTTATTGGTCAGGATGACGCGATCAAGGCAGTTTCTTCAGCAATTAGAAGGGCCCGAACAGGTCTCAGCTCACCGCTTAGACCGATGGGATCCTTTATTTTTCTTGGACCAACAGGGGTTGGAAAGACCCTTCTCGCGAAAACTTTAGCTGAGTTTCTGTTCGGTGATCAGGATGCCCTCGTCAGAATAGATATGTCCGACTTCATGGAAAAACACAACGTTTCCCGGTTAGTTGGAGCCCCTCCGGGGTATGTTGGTTATGAGGAGGGGGGACTACTCACAGAAAAAATTCGAAGACGTCCCTATAGTGTAATTCTTCTTGATGAAATTGAGAAAGCCCATCCCGATGTTTTCAATCTTCTTCTTCAGGTCCTTGAAGAGGGTGAACTGCAGGATAATCTCGGGCATAAAGTATCTTTCCGTAATACGGTCCTTATCATGACCTCCAACGCGGGAACCAGGGAGATCAACAAAGAGTCATCTCTGGGATTTCATACCGGTGAGGGTATTATGGAGTACTCAGAGATACGTACTTCAGCAATGGCCGAGCTTAAAAGGGTATTCCGCCCGGAATTCCTGAACCGTGTGGATGAGATTGTCGTGTTCCATAGCCTGAACAGAGAGCAGGTTCAGAATATATTTGAAATCATGTTCTCTGAGGTCCGTTTGCGGTTATTCGATATGAATATCCGGATAGATATTTCCAGGAAAGCCCGGGAACATCTCATCAATCTTGGATATGATGAGAAATTCGGTGCACGCCCCTTGCGAAGAATCATTCAGAAAGAAATTGAAGATCCCCTGTCCATGAAGATCCTGAATGGTAAGTGCAAGAGTGGATCAGAAGTAACAGTCGAACTTCGGAAGGAGAAGATAGCTTTTAAAATCAAGTGCCCAGTGGTTAAACCTGAACCGGCCCGTGTTTGATCAGGAATAATCATGGCAGAAGGTTTTTTTGATTTTTACACTGAGCGTTCTGAGGAGCAGGAGATCGAGAAAGCAGTTTTTGTTGCTTTCGATTTCGAAACTACCGGTTTATATCCCGATAGAGACAGGATTATCGAGATTGGAGCAGTGAAATTCAATCTGCAAGGGGCAATTGAAATATATCAGCATCTTGTTGACCCCGGTATTGAAATTCCAGAAGAGTCAATTGCTATTCATCAAATAACCAATGAAATGGTAAAAGGTAAGCCCGGGATTCAAGATCTGCTTCCCGATTTTCTAAAATTCATTGGAGATTCAATCCTCATCGCCCATAATATTAAGTTCGATCAGGGCTTCTTAAACGCTGCCCTTGCTGACATGGGAGAAAACCCTCCAACTAACAGGGGGATTGATACCTGTAATCTATCACGACGGGTCGTGAAGGGGAGGAGGAGTTACAGCCTCCAGAACCTGGCAAAATATTTCGCAATTCCGGTGAATAATGCCCACCGCGCACTCGATGATGCAATGATCTGTATGGAATTATTCAAAAAAATTATTGCCCGAATTGATATTGACGAAGACCGCAGTGTCGGTTTTATCATGAAGATCGTTCAGGGAAAGAAATTCAGGGAAAGGGAAAAATAAGCTCTGATGAATCTTGAAACATTTATTTTGGGTACAGGGGGGATGATGCCCCTCCCCGGAAGGCATTTAACATCTATATTGGTGCGAAGGGAGGGAGATCTTTTTCTTTTTGACTGTGGAGAAGGTACGCAGGTATCTCTTCGGCGGTTGAACCTGCGGTGGAAAAAGATTACCGCAATCTTTATTTCCCATACCCATGCTGATCATGTTACCGGACTGCCGGGGATCCTGATGCTCTCCAGCCAGGTAGATCGGGAAGAGCCCCTTTATATCTTCGGACCTCCAAAAATTCGGGAGTACATAGAAGAAAATCGCCGTGTCCTTGATATGTTTATAAATTATGAAATTATCATTAAAGAACTACCCCAGGAAAAAGAAACGGTTTTTAAAGGGGAAGGATTTCAAATTGAATCTTTCCCTCTGCGGCATTCAAAACCTTGTCTTGGATATAACTTTGTTGAAGACCAGAGGCCTGGCATATTCAATCCTGATCGGGCCCTGGCGTTGGATATACCGCGCGGTCCCCTCTGGTCGATTCTTCAACGGGGAGAGAATATTAACACCCCTGATGGAAGGGAGATAATACCTTCCCAGATTCTCGGGAAACCCAGGCCGGGACGCAAGATATCTTTTATTACTGACACCGTCTATTTCCCTCAGATTGCTCCTAATGTTCAGAACGCGGACCTTCTTATCTGTGAAGGGATGTTTACCAATGAACTCGCTGACAGTGCCAGGGAAAAGAAGCATTTAACGAGCACTCAGGCCGCAAAAATCGCCGCCGCCGCGGGTGGTGTGAAACGTCTTGGATTAATTCACTACAGCCCACGATACACGGAACGGGAATTAAAACAGCTCCTGAATGAAGCAAAAAGCAATTTCCCCGAGACTTTTCTAACAAGGGACAGGCAGGAAATAAATATTCCCCTTAAAGACTAAGGGCTGATGGCTATTAGGCTATAGGCTATTAGGGTTTACGCATTGATCGAAGCAGGGCACATAAAACCTTTTCTGTCTCTAGAATTTAAATTCACAGCCAGAAATATCATTTTTTTAAAGTCAGCCCATATATTTCTTCCCTGGGGAATCCCCTGGTTTCCCGATAGATCAGGAGCACCACTTAGTC